>JBOHJU010000395.1:0-1505 GCA_050728755.1 Methylocella sp. | reverse complement strand
CGCAAAAATCGCCCTTACCGCTATCATGCGCAAGCTCTTGCTCCTCGCCAACGCCCTTCTCAGAGATCGCCGTCCTTGGAGTCCAAAACTCGCTTGACCAAAACGGATACTCTAACGGCCATCAGTGCCGCCGAAGAGCCGCTATTCTCTAGGTGGAGCTATCGCGGCTCGGCCATGTTTGGGTCAGCGAAAGCCTCAAGCCGCGCCTCGATAGTGCCCGCGTCCTACGCGAGAGCCATGGCTGGGAGCGGGCTTCCGATCATGTTCCGGTGTTGGTCTATTTCGATTTTTAAGCGCCGTTCAAATGCAAAAATTCGAGGTTTGAAACAATCGCGAAAGACGTGCGAAGGACTTGCAGCGGCACGACTAATATCTTATAGAAGTTGTACCGTAATAGGCAAATCGGGCGGGGCAGTCCACATTGGCCGAAGCTCGCGCGGCTGCGCGTGATCTCTTGGAGTGCTTGATATGCGCATTTTATGTCTTTTCGTAGTTGTCGCGCTTGCGCTTGGGTCGTCGGGACCGGCACGAGCCCAAACCTTCCCGCCGGACAAGTTGCTCGGGGGCGAGGTCAAGCTGGCCGTTGGCGCCGTTCATCGTGGCGGGAGCTGCTATGTCAATCGAGGCAACTCCCTGTTCCAAAGGAATGGCGCCGGGACAAAAGCCGTCATCTCATTTGACGAGATCGTCGACTCAAAGGTCTGGGAGCTACGTGGGCAGGCGGTAATGACCTTCACCACCGCGACGAGCGGCAAAATTCGCTTCAAACTGGTACCGGACGCTCCTGCCGATGTGCCGATGTCCGTGAGCCTGCTTTCATGAACTATACCCAGACCTACAACACGGCAACTCAGGAGCTTGTCGTAACCTTCAGCATTGTTTTTCCAGATTGCACGCTGCCGGTGATGGCGGTGTTTGACGCTGCATAATCCCCCGGGGAGCCTGACTTCTAGCGCTTCACAACAACCGCGTTGTTCAACCACCAACTAGGCGCCAATGCGCCGGATGCTGCGAAGAGCTGATGACGAACCGACTAATATTTGGCCTGGCGGGCATTGCGATGAGCCTGAGCGCCAATCCTTGCGCGGCCGGCACCGACGCATATCTTGGCGAGATCGACACTTTTGCCTTTTCTTTCTGTCCCGTGAATTGGGCCCCACTCAACGGCCAACTCCTCCAGATCAGTGCAAATGCCGCCCTGTTTTCGCTGCTGGGAACGACATATGGCGGCGATGGAAAAACGACCTTCGCGCTGCCGAAAGGAAGACCAGTTTTCACGCTAACACCGGGTGCGCCGGTGATCCAATGCATTGCCTTGTTCGGCGTTTTCCCGAGCCGAAACTGACCGGGCGCGGCGCGCGCGGACGCCCGCCCCAATGGCGATCAACGAGCCTGTCCTTTTGGCCCGGTTTCGCCCGCAATTCGAATTGGCGTGACGCGCGGGGACAGCTTGCATCGTTCGTCGCGGCAAAGCGCCGCTTCGTTCTCGATGGGCGAGTCCGCCG
>JBOHJU010000394.1:0-1509 GCA_050728755.1 Methylocella sp. | reverse complement strand
CTTCGCCAAACGCCTCAAAACGCTCAAAGGTCTGACCCCCTATGAATACATCTGCAAAATCTGGACGAAAGAGCCGGACCGCTTTAAGGTCGATCCATTCCAGCACAACGTGGGACTAAACACCTAGCGCGCGAAAGTATTGCACGAATCGATTTCGCCAGATCTCAAGCCCGCGTTCAACCACTGCACGCGCTGCGCCGCCGTGCCGTGGGTGAAGGAATCGGGCACGGCAAAACCTTGCGCCGCCTTCTGCAAACGATCGTCGCCGATCGCCTGCGCGGTCGCGACCGCCGTTTCGAGGTCGCCCGCCTCCAGAAATCGATATTTGCGCTCGGCATTGGCGGCCCACACACCGGCGAGGCAATCGGCCATGAGCTCGACCCGCACCGACAAATTGTTCGCCTCGCCCATGCTCGCGGCAGCCCGCTGCGCCGCCTGGACCTTTGGCAAAATTCCGAGCAGGTTTTGGACGTGATGGCCTATCTCGTGCGCGATGACATAAGTATAGGCGAATTCGCCGCCGCCGCCGAGGCGCCGTTTCATGTCCTGGAAGAAGGCCGTATCGAGATAGACCTTTCGATCCCTCGGGCAGTAGAAAGGCCCCATGGCCGACTGGGCGCCGCCGCAGCCCGAGGTGGTGCGCCCGCTATAGAGGACGAGCGTCGGCTTGGCGTAGGGAACGCCTTTCTGCTGCGGCAGGACTTCCGACCAGACGGTTTCGTTCGCGGCGAGAACGGCGGCGACGAATTGGCCCATGTCATCGGACGGCGTCCCGCTTGGCTGCGTAACGCTGGTTTGCGCGCCCTGGCGCACGCTGTTCAGCTTTTCCGCGCCACCGATCAAAAGCCGCGGATCGATGCCGAGCGCCCAACCGAGGAGGCCGAGAACGACCACCGTCCCGATGCCAAGACCGCCTCTGCCGCCAGGCGCGCCGCCGCCTTGCCCGCGCCGGTCCTCGACATTGTCCGAACGGCCGAAATCTTGCCATTTCATAAGCGCCTCCCGCTTGCTTCGTTGCGCCTCCTGCTTGCAGGCCCCGCCGTTCGCGGCGGCCGGCCCGCGGCACATTCAAGGAAGCTTGGGTGCAGCCACAAAATTACATCGAAAGCCTTGGAACAAAAAGGGGGAGCCGCGAATGGGCGTCTCTGCCAGGGTCATTTTCTGAATGTGCCCATCAGCCACAAAGCCATCAGAATCGCTCCAATTATGAATACTGCGTGGTCCGTGATCCAAGTAAACAGAGCGGCAAGGTCCAGGCCCTTGATGAACGCCGCAACATTTTCTCGAAAGAAGTTAGTGATAGCGGAAATAATATCGCCAAGCCATTGCAATGATATTACGTATAGAGGTTGCATGATCCATATTCCATCGCGCGGCGTTGTCGTTCGCGGTTGACGCCGCTCTCCCCCGGGCGCGGACGAACAAGGCTATCCGCCGGTGACGCTCATATGACGCGCAACCGCGGGCTTTTCATGATCGCGATCGATGATAAAATCATGGCCCTTGGGC
>JBOHJU010000393.1:0-1580 GCA_050728755.1 Methylocella sp. | reverse complement strand
ATCTCAATCATGCGACTAGTCGGCAGCGTCATTGAATCTGCCGCGTTTTTCTGAATCTCTCTCGCCGCGAGGCGGCGATGGAGGTGATTCGTGGCGGGGAAGGACATTGCGGTCAAGAAGTATGTGGTGAGGTTGAGCGCCGAGGAGCGCGGGCAGCTCGAGGCAATGATCGGGAGAGGTAAGCACCCGGCGCGGGCTTTGACGAAGGCGCGGGTCCTGCTGAAGGCGGACGTATCGGAGGCGGGCGAGGGTTGGAGCGACAGCGCGATCTCGGCGGCGCTGAACACGAGTATCGACACGATTGCTCGCACCCGGCAGCGCCTTGTCGAGGAAGGGCTCGAAGCGGCGCTGGCCCGCAAATACAGTCCCAACTCCGCACGGCCACGGATATTCGACGGGGCGGCGGAGGCGAAATTGATCGCCCTGACTTGCTCGCCGGCGCCCGAGGGTTTCGCCCGTTGGAGCCTGCGCCTGCTCGAAGAGAAGGTTGTCGAATTGAACATCGTCGACAAGGTCAGCGACAACACGATCGGACGAACTCTAAAAAAAACGCGCTCAAACCTCACCGCAAACGGCAATGGGTGATTCCGCCGGACGCCAGCGCCGGCTTCGTGGCCGCTATGGAAGACGTGCTGGAAGCCTATGAGAAGCCACGCGATCCCGATCGTCCTCTGGTGTGTCTGGATGAAACCTCGAAACAGATGGTCATCGAGACGCGCGCGCCGATCCCGGCCAAACCTGGACGCGCCATCCGCCACGATTACGAATACGAGCGCAACGGTGTGGCCAACCTATTCATGATGTTCGCGCCGCTGGAGGGTTGGCGCCGCGTCAAAGTCGCCGACCGACACGCCGCCGCCGATTACGCGCAGGTGCTCAAGGAACTGTCCGACGTGCATTTCCCCGACGCCGAACAAATCGTCCTGGTCCAAGACAATCTGAGCACGCATACGGCGGCCTCGCTCTACGCCGCCTTCCCCGCCCCCGAAGCGCGTCGCCTCGCCAAGCGGTTCGAATGGCATTACACACCCAAACACGGAAGCTGGCTCGACATGGCCGAGTCCGAACTCGGGGTTCTGTCGAGCCAATGTCTAAGCCGCCGCATTCCAGACAAGCAAACTCTTCAAACAGAGGTCGCCGCATGGCAGGATCACCGAAACAAGCATCACGCCAAAGCAGACTGGCAATTCACTGCTCAACAAGCCCGCGCAAAGCTCAAGCGGCTCTACCCCGCATTTTGAGTGACTCGGGCGACTAGCGCGGCTGGCGCTGGGGCGCCGAAGTCCTAGCCGCCGGCCAAACGCCAGCCGTCGGCGTCCCGCTCAAGCACCGTCGCTCGCAAGCCGAACGGCTCCGGCGTGACGCCGCGGATCCAGAGCTCCATGCGCTCGACCTCGACCTCGATAAAAGTCGCATTCGCCCGGTCCGTTTCGCTGGAAAAGTAGACGTCATAGGCGGACTTCCAACGGCTGCGCGTCTCGGATGCGTTCTCGTGCAGCGCGGCTTTGCCGATCAAGGTGACGAAGGCGAGGTCGGGGTCGTGCTGAAAGAGGATCGAGACCTCGTTGGCGCGCCGCATG
>JBOHJU010000392.1:0-1613 GCA_050728755.1 Methylocella sp. | reverse complement strand
GTCCCCTTCTTTTTGCGGCGGCCCGAGCCCAATCGAACCTCGCCGCGACCATCGCGAATTGTTTCGATTGCGGCACGAAGGCCATTTCGCCGACCCGCACCAAGGCATCCTGAAGATTTGCCGCGATCACCGCGAGATCGTCGGCGTCGAAGGCGATCAATCGAGGAAGGTCCGGCATCGGCGCCTCTGCGTGGGTTATGGCCGCATGAGTCCGTGACGCGCGGGCCCGATGGAGCCGCGCGCGCCTTTTTACGAACTGGGAAATATTTGGGCATTTTCAAGCGGAAAGGAGCGGGTTCATGCAAAGAAATGCGGCAAATCAAAAAGCCCGGTGCCGGGGCGCGGGCGGTCCCGCTCAAATCCTTGATGGCCGCGGCCGCTGGGTAGCGCCTGTCTTGTCCGATTTCGCTCGCCAATCGTACCAAAATGTTTCACGTGAAACATTTTGGTACGATTGCATTCTGGGCAAATGTACTCTTGCAAGACGGCGCGATGTGCGGCGCGGGGATTTGGAGCAAGCGGAATTCTGCGATAGGATTAAGCTTTGGCCGCATAATTTTTTGGAATTTTCTTTCCAGCTAGACCAGAACCCGAAGCCCTCATCGTTTGCGGCGACCTCTTCGAACGTTTCTCAGAATGAAGGGCCAGAAACTTGAAACAGCCTCTTAGAGCGTGATCTTAGATATGTTTAGGTGCCAGCATTCAACACCGCCCTCCCGAACGCAACTTGAGAGGGATCGAGAGGACCCGCGAACGAACCATCGCGGACAAAAAACGGTTTCCACGGCTCCTAAAAGCAAGACGTAAAGGGATGTACTGATGGTCCTGCAATCACAGCTTTTTCGTGGGGATGCCAAACTCCAGGCGGCGGCCGTGTCCGATCCGGCCCACATCATGCCGGGCGCGGTCGGGCCACACGTCGCCAAGATTCAGCAGGCATTGGGCCTACTCGACGGGGCGGTCATCAACTCCGGCGAGTTGCAAACCATGCGCTACGGCCCCTCCACCGCCGCCGCGGTATTGGCCTACAAGACGAAGCGCAACATCATCAATTACGGCTACCAGACCACGGCGGACAACATCGTCGGCAAGATGACGATGGCTGTGCTGGACAAGGAAATGCTGGCCAGAGAAATCAACCCTCCGGCCCCGCCGCATCCCAAGGGCGTCTGTTTTCGGCGCTACGTTCCGTACTCTGGCTGATTCGTGCGGGAAGCACGCCGGCATCCGCTCCGCGCGGTTGAGCAACTGCTTGGCCGGCGCCGCCGAAAATGAGAAGGGGCCGAAAGGCTCACTGCCGACGACACGAGACAACCGGGGGATTTGGCGAGATGTGGCTGGCGTTCTGAAGCAAAGCAGCCGGCTGAGCGTAATCCCTTGACCAAGTGAGGACTGATGAAATGCTTGCGCATTTCGAGAAAGATGAAATGAAAATCTTGGACGGCTTCGATGCCCTTGTCCCTTATCAGATGGTCCCCAAGGGGTCGGAGCGCCCAATGTCCGTAGTTATACCATTTCCGGTTAATCAATTCGGAGCGGTGCGCTTTGGCCACCAATGGAACCCGGTTCGGCTCTGGATTTGCTCGCGCTGCTTGGCAAGGGCATCGCATTGG
>JBOHJU010000391.1:0-1656 GCA_050728755.1 Methylocella sp. | reverse complement strand
TTGTAGGTATGTGGGCCCATGTTAACGCCATTGACTAGAGCCGCGTGTCCAGCGCCTGGCTGGCCATCAAAGGTCACGGGAGTAAGGATCGGCGAGTTCTGGAAGTTGGCAAGGTCAGTGTTTCCCAACGACCCGCCGCAGCTATTTGGAGCGGTCGAATCGAACACGTTGATGCCGATGCGAATTTTCATCGGAACCAGGAGTATTTTGACATGCGTCTTGGCGGGGGGTCCCGCAAATGGGGACTGCCCCACGATCACATCCGTGTAGGTTTGACCATCCTTGCTGGCTGGGAACGTAAAGCTTGACATCGGGATGGTTGCACCGTTCTGCGACGCGACCATCGCGTCATGGGCGGTCCCGCCCCTCCACGGAATATACGTGAAGTAGCCCTTTAGAGGCGGCTTCGCCACGGCTTGGGCATCCAGCTTAACCGTGGCCACCGTGGCGAGGCATAATGCGAGGCATAAAATCAATAACCCTGTACGTTTCATAGGGTGCTCCCTTTAACTTTATCCCGTCAGGGACGCTCGCATCATATGCGGCGCCTGCCCTGAACACAACGAATTTTTCATAGACGTCAGCTAAATCGCGGCTGTTCTGACCGCTCGTTCTTGCCCTCTAACGAGCCCTTTTGCTCCCGCGTAATCGACTTCTCGGACACTGCTCCGGCGCTCTTCCGTCGGCTCCAGATTTTGCTACCGCAACCGGTGTGCTACCCGCTCGGCACCGGCAAATCCGAGGTCCGCCGCGCATCTGACCAACAAGCGCCGGCGCGGATGCCCCTCGGCCATGCTACAACCGCGATCGCGCGCTCGGCGCGACACTTGCAAGTTGCTTGAAGCTTCCTGTCCCGCCGGGTTCAGGCGCCTCGTCACAATTCGAGCCGGAACCACTGCGCTCACGTGGACATATTGCTAAGGATCGAAAAAACCGGCCGGGATTTGCGCCGCGAGATCTCGGCCCGCCCTTTCTCCGAGCGATGCCGCCTCGGCCAACGGCCCGGACACCGCCGTCTCGAAAAACTTTGAGCCATCGGGTTTCAGCACGATGGCGTGAAAAGCGACGTTGCCCGCCTCGACGCGGGCGTTGGCGCCAATCGGCGTTTTGCAGGAGCCATCGAGAACAGCTAGAAAGGCGCGCTCCGCCGCGAGCGCCACGCCCGTTTCCGCGTCGAGAACCGGCGCGAGGAGTGCCCGCACGGCGTGATCGCCCGCTCGCGTGGTGACGGCAATCGCGCCCTGCCCCGGCGCCGGAACAAATTCCCGCACGTCGAGCACGGCCGTGGCCGCCGCTTCGAGACCGAGGCGCGCCAGCCCGGCAAGCGCCAGCAGCGTGGCGGCGACCTCGCCTCTTGCAACTTTGGCGAGGCGCGTCTCGACATTGCCGCGCAACAGCGCGACTTGAAGATCCGGCCGCAACCGTTTGATCATCGCGCCCCGGCGCGGCGAGGCGGTGCCGACGATGCTGCCGGGTGGAAGCCCGAGGGGATGGGCGGCGTGCGGAGAAATCCACGCGTCGCGCACGTCCGCGCGCGGAAGATAACCGGCGATTTCTATTCCCGCCGGCAAGAATGTCGGCAAATCCTTCGCCGAATGCACGGCCATTTCAATATTGCCCTCTGCCAAGGCAAGGTCGAGCTCCTTGGTGAAAAGA
>JBOHJU010000390.1:0-1661 GCA_050728755.1 Methylocella sp. | reverse complement strand
ACAGGTCGCCCAGGCCCTGGTCGAACACGATCTCGGCCGGCACGCGCGAGTCCGAGCAGCCCAGGATGATGGCAAACGGCTCCTGGCCGTCAGCCAGTTCGATCGGCCGCGCGCCGCCCGCGCCGCGCCGGTCCGCGACGAAGCGCCGGTTGCCCTGGCGCAGCCGCTCGAGCGCCTCGTGTGCCGCGATCATCCCGGCCCGCTAGAGGATCGCGCTGTGCGCGACCACGATGATCACCGGAATGAGCAGCTCGGGAATCAGATAGCCGAGCCAGACCCCGGCGGGCTTGGGCAGGCCGACCTTCGACATCGACACCAGCCGGCCGCAGCCCGCGAGGAACGCGCCCAGGGCGATCAGGTAGACCAGAAATCCCTGTTGGCGAATCGTGATCGCAGCCCACAGACTGATCACGCCGGTGGAGAAATACACTCCGGCCATGAAGCGGTGCACGTTGTCCAGCCGCGCGGAGGTGTCGGGCTGGCCGAGGTAGAACTGCAGCGCACCGCCGAACATGGCGATCGCCGCGACGATGAACAGACAGACCTGGACGACCACCTGATCGGCGGAAAGCGGCAATTCGGCTGGCATGGCTGTCCTATAGGTGGTGATGGCAGGCTGCGCGGCGCGCTCCCACCGCTACTATATGTCCGAAAGGCTCCGTTCGAATAACCCCCTGATGCTTGGCTGCTTGCGCTGCGCATTCCCGCCGTGATGCGAAGGCTCGCATCGGAAACGCCGTGCCACAGAGCCCCGGCGCAACGGCACATACTCACTTCATCAGTTCATGCCTCCCAAAGCGTTGGCTACCGCATCGATCGTTTCCTCGGGCATGGCTTTGAGTTCCGTTTGCGGCTTCCCGGCCGGATGATGCCGGCTGCCGGACCGGATCAGGCGGATTTCCCAGGCGGTGTACGCCGGGCTCTGTCCGGCCAGCCTGGCAACCGCGCCCTCGCCCCGGTATCCGGTGCCGTGGCACGACTGGCAGTGCAATGTTCGCAGTTGCTGCCGCCCGGCCTTCGCGAGAGTCGCATCGACCGCGACATGGGGGCCCAATTTCAGGCCGGAGATGTACCCGGCAATTTCGTTGATCTCATTGTCGTTCAGCGTATCCGCAACGAATACCATCTCCAAAAGGGTGCGTCGCCGATCCCTGTACGCCTGGATTTGCGCTATCAGGTACGCACGCGGTTGCCCTCGAATGAAGGGTATCAAGCCGCCTTCGCCCAGCATGTGGCAATGGAGGCACGGTTCGGACTTCTTTCGTCCGGAGATCTCGCCGGCCGCAGCGATTGAGCCAAGGCACATGCAAATGGCAAAAACGGCAAGTGACCTCCCGAGCTGCTGCACTGTTATGAGACACTGCGCCTCCCGCGTGTCCGAGCGGGCTGCCCTGTCAAACAGCATCCACCAACCTCTCAACGGAAGTCCGATAGCCCGTTGGCAGATTGATCTCTGAAAGTCGCTCAGCGGGCCAAAGACAATACTCGTTGTGCTCATCGCTTATTGAAGGCGTAAACGCTCCGTCCAGGGTGCGCGCATACGTAACAATTCGCACTTCACGGCCCGGGATGACTTCAAACACGTACGAGTCAATCCGTCGACCGACAGCGACGTTGAGCGAAAGCTCTTCGAAGAACTCCCGCGTCAGCGCTTGCGCATG
>JBOHJU010000389.1:0-1672 GCA_050728755.1 Methylocella sp. | reverse complement strand
GTCCAACATCACGGACACCCGGAAATTCGCAAAAAAGCGATTCTTGACCGCCGTGAACAGCGCCTCGCCGGCAATCATGCTACCGCCGCCGACGAAGATCGCGGTATGTTGCTTTTCCTTGGGGCCACGGGTGTAGATCGTTCCGTCGACGAGCGCAGCGGCGCTTTCCGGCTTCACGCCGCCATAACCGATGACGTGATCGGCGCCGCCGTCATAGCCGACGACCGTGTCAAAAACGCTCGGCGCCGGATCGGTATCCAACAGGAACAAAAGCTTCTTCATCATGACGGTCTCGTTGAGTTGAATCGTTCCGCGGGCGAGGTCAGGCAGTCACGGCTTTGCGTGGACTGCCGGCGACAAAGGCGTCGATGATGAGCTGATCGGAGTACAAACACAGGGCTCCCCTTGAAGAAAGCAATGGCCACAAGCCGTAGGCGCTGGCGCCCGGTTCCTTTATTACGACATTTGTCAGAGTTCGGCTGCCCTGCCAATCCCGCGCCGCACGCTCTCGCCGGAGGCCAGGGCATGGTCGATGGCAGTCACAACCACACCGAGGCAAAAGAAGACGGCAAGCAAAAGAATTCCGTTCACGCAGGCCCCGGCAACCCCGAGCTGCGTGGCGTCGAAGAAAGGATAAAGATAGATGCCGAAGGCCGCGCCGCGTAGCATGCTATAGAGGAAATAAATGATCGGGTAAACGCACCACCAGGCCGGGTCGCTCCATCGCAAGCTGCCCTTGGGCAGAAACGCCATCCAATATACGGGATAAAGCAACGGCATCACGTCATGCAGCACGATGTCGGCCAAAAGCTGCAATCCATGCGGATGCCACAAATTCCGCAACAGCACCGCATAGACCCCGCCGACAATGATAATATAAACGGCGAGCGCCGATTTGACGCTTGGCCTGGTCAAAAATTGCTCCGCTTGCGGCCGCTTGCAAAAGATCGTGAGCGTGAGGGCGATAAGGAAAACGGTTTCGGTCGTGAAATAGCTGAAGTAATTGGTAAGAGTGACCGGGATCGACAGATCCTCGACGAGCGCCCCATGAACGTCGAAGTAGAGCGGCACGATCAAGCCAAACCATCCAAGGCCAGCGATGAGCGCCGCGCAGAGGCGCTGCCGATAAAGCGAGTAAGGCACATTGCCTGACATTTTCGCTTCGCCGACACCCTCCATTTTGCCGCCCTTGGCCAGCCTGATTTGGGAACTCTCATCACATATGGCCGGTTCTTGGGATTTTGCCAAACAGGACGATGGAGCGCAGGCCGTGGCCGCGCGGCACGACGTTTGGCCCGGCTCAGGGGGCGCGGCAGGACGGACCCAATGGCACGCCGCGAAGGCGGACCTGAGCGACCGGGGGGCGGTTGAATCGATCATGAACATTAAGCTATTTTTTACGATGAGAACTTTTCGAAAAGTCTTTAGTAAAGTGCGCCGTGAACGTCATCGGCGGGATCAGATGCCAAAGCGCGGAACGGGCGCTCGCAATCGAGCGGGTGGGGCAGGCATGGAACCAGCGGCACGCCAATGACCGGACCGGGCGAAACCAAGCTTCCGCCGAATTTTTCGGCTTGGCGGCGGATTGTCGTTAAGCTCTCCGGCGAAGCCTTGATGGGCGCGCGAAGCCATGGCATTGACCAAGATACACTGGCGCGGATCGCGGCAGATC
>JBOHJU010000388.1:0-1675 GCA_050728755.1 Methylocella sp. | reverse complement strand
CAGGTGGCCGGTTATATCAAGGGCAAGAGCGCGATCCATTTGGCGCGGACCTATGGCGAGCGTCAGCGCAATTTTGCGGGCCGGCATTTCCGGGCGCGGGGATATTTCGTCTCGACCGCCGGCCGGGACGAAAAGACGATACGCGAATACATTCAAAACCAGGAAAAAGAAGACGCCCGCATGGATCAGATGAACCTGTTCCGCTGAACCGCCGCCTATGGGCGGCAGCATTCATCGGGGTCGCGTCAGCGACCCCGTCATGCCGCTTTGAGCGGCTCACACCCTAAAGCCCGCGGCTTTGCCGGGGGATACTTACTATTATTCAACCGACCCCGAATAAAGGCCTCATTTTGCTCCCACGGCCCTCGCCGGCTGGGAAGCCATGACCGGTGTCAAGTGTTGTGATTTTCCGCGCGCGTCACGTGATGCTAACCATGTGCCTCCTATCAGCTTTCCCGGGCAACGCCAGCGCTGCGCCCAATACCATAGCCGTTCAAGGCCAAAGCGGGACGCCAGTCGCCGAAGCGGTACGAGACTAGGCGGGGGGACAACCTGGGGCCACGGCGGCGAGGGAGGCAGACGACTCGACAATTATTGTCGCGATGCCGCCGAAGTTCAAGGCTTCTGCCGGCGTCCTGTTGCAAGCCGCAGACGCAACCTTTCAGCATAATCACTGTCCAATAATGTTCGGAGGAATATTGGAACCCTGAACATGGATAACTTGTCTGGACTGCATTGCAAGAACTCGCGGCCAATCGCATGACAGAGGAAGAATTAACAGCCCGGCTTCTCTATCGCGACGGGCTGATGCTGGTCATCGACAAGCCGGCCGGGATCGCTGTCCATCGCGGCCCGAAAGGCGGCGAAAATCTCGAAGATTATTTCGATGCGCTGCGCTTTGGCTTGCCGCGCAACCCCGCCCTGGTGCACAGGCTCGACCGCGACACCTCGGGCTGCCTGGTGCTCGGGCGGCATCACAAGGCGCTGGAAAAGCTCGGCCGGCTGTTCAAGCAAGGCAAGATCGCAAAGACCTATTGGGCGATCGTGGAAGGAAACCCGGCGCAAGACGAAGGCTTGATCGACCTGCCGCTGAAGCGTCTCAATCCCGATCGCGGCTGGTGGATGAAGCCCGACCCTTTGGGCCTCCCTTCGCAAACATCCTGGCGGATCTTGGGGCGCTCGGGCGCGCATGCGTTTTTGGAGCTTGCGCCGCTGACCGGGCGCACGCATCAGCTTCGAGTTCATTGCGCGGCGCAGGGCTGGCCGATCCTGGGGGATGCCATCTATGGGCATGGCGGCACGATGGGCTTGCAGCTGCATGCCAGGGCGATCACGGTTCCTCTTCACAAAAACAAGGACGCGGTAAGGGTCGAGGCGTCGCCGCCATTACATATGCGCGAGGCGCTGGCCGCGTTTGGCTAAACCGGAGAGCCAGCCGGGAATACCACGGACCGTCAAATTGGCCTCCTAAGACACGTAAGCTAATGGTTGCCGCGCTCGTCGAAGAACGCGGCAGCCCGTCGGGTTGCCTCCAAATCAAGGCCTAGTTTCGTGTCTCGGTAGGTTATTGACGGAGATCCTTGAGATGGGCGGTTTTCCGTTGATGCCGAAGCGAGGCCGATGATGATTGCAATTGTGGAGGAAAGGCAAGGGCGCGGCGGCCCGTTCAGACGAA
>JBOHJU010000387.1:0-1706 GCA_050728755.1 Methylocella sp. | reverse complement strand
CCTTTTGGCGCTCGCGGTCGAGGCCGCGCGGGCCAAGGCGACGGTCGGCGAAATATCCTTCGCGCTCGAAAAGGTATTTGGCCGCCATTGCGCGGGGATCGCGGCGGTTTCCGGCGTTTATGCGAGGGAGTCGGGGGCCAGTTCGCAATCCGTCATGCGGGTCAAAGGTTTGGTCGAGGCGTTTGCCGAAAACGAAGGGCGGCGTCCGCGCATCCTTGTCGCGAAAATCGGCCAGGACGGGCACGATCGCGGCCAGAAAGTGATCGCCTCCGCGTTCGCCGACCTTGGCTTCGAAGTCGAAATTGGCCCGTTGTTCGCGACGCCCGGGGAAGCCACGCGGCAAGCGATTGAGAAAAATGTCCACATCGTCGGGGTTTCGTCGCTTGCCGCCGGGCATCTCACATTCGTGCCGCAATTGCGCGCGGCGCTTGCGCGGGAGGGCGGCGCGAATATCATGATTGTCGTGGGCGGCGTCATTCCGCCAGCGGATTTCGATGCGCTGCGCGAGGCCGGGGTGGCGGCGATTTTCCCCCCAGGCACGGCGATTCCGGAAGCGGCGGCGCGGCTCATCGAGCTGCTGAACGAGAGGCTCGGGTATCAGCAGAAGGAGGCAACGGCATAACGAGCGGCCGATAGATCGTTGGTTTCGGCGGGGTCATTTTTTCTTGCGCCGAAGCCAATGCTCGACCCAAGGCAATAGGGCGAGGGCGACGAACCAGCTGAGCTCATAGCGGCCCGTGAGAATAATGAAAACGATGCCGGCAACCGTCAAGCCGAGACTAATGCCGATGATGCCTTGCCGGCTTTTGAGGTAACGGAGGATCGCTTTGTCTCTCTCGTACATGTGTCAAGCCTCCTATTCGCCGGTCCAGGGCCTGTTTCAAAATGCTGCCCAGGAGCTACGCCCTTACCCTGAGCAAGCGGCTTTTGAAACAGGCTCTCGCGCACAGTGTAGCCGCTTAGTAGCGCTCAGTGAAGAGGGGGCCGGCAGCTGAGCTTTCCGCCGTAGCGAAGGCCACCAAAAGCGCGGCAATGGCGTGATCGCATATCCGAAAATTCCACCCTCCGCCAAAAGCCGATGCAGCGCCGCCCGCACGCTCGCCGAATCGCGCAAAGGAAATAGCAGACGCGCTATTTTCGCGAGATCGCCAGGCTGCTTGGAGGCGGAGCCCTACCAAACTCCTGTGTTGGGCATGGACGCCCAAGGCTCGCGCTTCGGCAAGGGCGCGCCCTTTTGCAAAAGCTCGATCGAAATATCGTCCGGCGAGCGGATAAAGGCCATCGCGCCATCGCGCGGCGGCCGGTTGACGATGACGCCGGCCCTCATGAGTCTGTCGCATGCAGCATAAATATCCTCGACGGCAAAAGCCAGATGACCAAAATTGCGGCCGCCAGCATAAATTTCCTTGTCCCAATTATGGGTCAGTTCGACGAGCGGCGCCTTGAATTCCGTGGCGCGATCCACGTCTCCCGGCGCGGCGAGAAACACGAGGGTGTAACGGCCAGTTTCGTTTTCGGTGCGCCGCGTCTCGACAAGCCCGAGCTTGTCGACGTAGAAATCGAGCGACTGCTTAAGATCCGCGACGCGGACCATGGTATGCAGATATTCCATGACCATCCTCCTCGTCACCTCATGCCGCGATCTCCGCCGGGCGCCGTGCAACCAATCGTCATCCCTTCGTTTGCCGTTGTATATAGCATTGATG
>JBOHJU010000386.1:0-1710 GCA_050728755.1 Methylocella sp. | reverse complement strand
AAGCAGGCCCGGCTCGACAAGATCGTTGTGCATATCGCCGCGAACATGGTCGCGGAAGTCTGCTCGGTCTACGTGCTGCGCGCCGACGGCCGGCTCGAACTTTATGCGACGGAAGGCTTGAACCGTGAAGCGGTTCACCTGGCCACGCTGCGCACGGGCGAAGGTCTCGTCGGCTTGATTGCCGAAACGGCCGAACCTCTCGCGCTTGCCGATGCGCAGCTCCATCCGGCATTCGTGTACCTGCCGGAAACCGGCGAGGAAATCTATTCGTCTTTCCTCGGCGTGCCAATCCTGCGCGGCGGCAATACCCTCGGCGTGCTGGTCGTCCAGAACAAAGCGCGCCGCACCTATCCCGAAGAGGAGATCGAGGCACTCGAGACAACGGCCATGCTGCTCGCCGAAATGATCGCCTCGGGCGAGTTGCAATCGCTGGCCCCGCCTGGCCGGGATATTGCGCTGCGCCGGCCGCTCGCCTTGAAGGGAACCCCGGTCGCCGACGGCGTCGGGCTTGGCCACGTTGTCCTGCACGAGCCGCGCATCGTCGTCAAAAAGCTCGTTGCCGAAGATATTAAGGCGGAGATGGAGCGGCTCGACACCGCTATTGGCGCCATGCGTAGATCGCTCGATCTTCTGATCGAACGCGGCAAACTGGGCCCCGGCGAACATCGCGATGTTCTCGAAACATTCCGGCTATTCGCGCATGATCGCGGCTGGCTGCGCCGGCTCCGCGAGGCGGTGGTGACCGGGCTCACCGCGGAAGCCGCTGTAGAACGTGTCCAGAACGACGCACGGGCCAAGTTGCAGCGCCGCACCGAGCCCTACATCCGCGAGCGGCTATATGATCTCGACGAACTCGCCAATCGGTTGCTGCATCAGCTGACCGGCCAGGGTCTTGTGAGCGGGCACGAGGATTTGCCGAATAATTCGGTCATCGTCGCGCGAGCCATGGGGCCTGCCGCACTGCTCGAATATGATCGCGCCAAGATTCGCGGCCTTGTTCTCGAGGAAACTGGCGCCTTAAGCCATGTCGCCGTCGTCGCCCGCGCCCTCGGCATCGCGGCCGTCGGCGACGTAGCCAACATCGTCAATTTGGTTGAGCCCGGCGATGCCGTGATCGTCGATGGCATCTCCGGCGATGTTCATTTACGCCCGCCGCCCGACGTCGAGCATTCCTATGCCGAAAAGGCGCGGCTGCGCGCACGCAAGCAAGAGCAATATCGCAAACTGCGCGACGTGCCGGCCGTGACCAGAGACGGCGTCGCGATCGATCTGCATATGAACGCCGGAATGCTGGTCGATCTCCAGCACGTCGCGGAGACTGGCGCTGTGTCGGTCGGGCTTTTCCGGACCGAAATCCAGTTCATGCTCGCCTCGCGATTGCCGAGGATGAACGAACAGGAGGCTCTTTACCGGGCCGCCCTCGATTGTGTTAACGGCAAGCAGATTACTTTCCGCACCCTCGACATCGGCTCCGACAAAGTTCTGCCTTACATGACGAAGGTCGAGGAGGAAAATCCGGCGCTCGGCTGGCGCGCCATTCGCATCAGTCTCGACCGGCCGGGGCTTTTGCGTGCGCAATTGCGCGGTTTGTTGCGCGCCGGCTCGGGGCGCGCAATGCGCATCATGTTTCCGATGATCGCAACGCTCGAGGAATTCGAAATCGCGAAGTCCTTTGTCGAGATTGAACTCGCTCAATTGCGGCGGCATGGC
>JBOHJU010000385.1:0-1735 GCA_050728755.1 Methylocella sp. | reverse complement strand
GCGCCGGCATAGGTGTAAAAGTCGAGCCCGGGTAAAGCGTGCCAGGTCAAACCGGCAAACAGCATGGTTTCCGGGATCGGCGCGAGGCTGCCGTCCGAGTTGAAGGTGACGTCGGGCAACTGGGAGGCGCCATAGCGGCCGATACCCCGCCCGGTGATGCCGGAGAATCGCGCCTCCAGCACTTTTGGAAGGATCGGCACGAGGATCGAGCCGCCGACGCCGTCTCCGACGGTTTGATCGTTGTGATTTGGAATGGGAGCGCCGAATGGGTTCACAGTTCCCGGTCCAAACGGAAAGATGATTCTGTCGTTAAACTGGCGGAAGATTCCGAAGACTTCCATGTGAACGGTGCGGTCGCCGATGGTCGGGTCCCAGGCGGCCTTGCCGATGATATCCGGCATCTGATTGAGGGATAGCGCGTTGGAGGTGTTGAACAGCGAACCGCCAACTATGCTGGACTGGGGGAACCCGGTGCCGGCGGCTCCGAGCGTGTTGACGATTACTCCGCCGTCCGGAAGCCCAGGGGTAGTGCCGCCGAATGTCGTCGCCGGATTTTCGGCCGAGAGGGCGAACCACAAGGTCTGATCGAAGTCCTTGGTGACCCGGAGCTGCGGCGTACGCCCCCAGACAAAGCCCGGGGCGTACTGATCGTCGATGACCAGAGGCGTGTTTTCCGTCCGCGGCACAATGCCCACGACGTTCATGGTCGCCAAGGACCAGGACTGACCGGCGAGGAGATGCGCGCCAAAGTCGTCGTTATCCATCGTCATGTAAAGCTGGCGGATGCGCGGATTGTATGAATTGCTCTCGTTGGAATTGCCGGTCTGCGCGTCGCCAAGGAAATCGAACTCGCCAAAACCAGATAAATGCGTCGCGGTGTTAACGTCGCCCAGAGTGAGAAACGAAAGGCGGCTCCGGCGGGCGGAAAAGCGGAATTCGCCCGAATGGCTGCTAGGAACATTGGCGAACGGAATGTTGCCAAAGGGTGTCGCCATATCGGCGCCGATGAAGCGGTCGCGGGTCACACTGCCCAGCTCCAGGAAACCTCCGGGCGTGATGGACATCCCGTTAAGGTAAAGGCTGGATGACCCAACATAAGGATAACCCTTGATTTTCGCCAGTCTTTCGGCGAGGGCATTGCCAATTTCGGGCTGCGGCGGAAGACCGATCCCGATGGGAAAGGCGTACGGCACTGGCGCTGGTGGCGGGCCAGGCTGCGCCGCCGCCTTGCGAATTTGCGCCTGGGCCTCTTTTTCCTTGCGGGCCTGCTCGGCAACGCGCTCCTCGAGGTGCTTGAGCCGCTCCTTGAGCAAGCGGATTTCGGTGGCCGTGTCGTCGGCCCTTGCCCCGGCTGCCTGGAAGCTCATGAGAGCGCCCAGTGCCACCGCGGCGATGGCCGGTTTAGGATGGCGCTTGCCGCCAAGTTTATTGCCGCTGATTTTCATCACCCTCTCCCCTGCGAACTTGCTGTGGATGAGGATGCTGGTAGCAAGCGCGGATGACGCTTGAGCGACACGGCTATGACAGTTAGACGAATGCGACTATGCCGATCGCCCGTCAAGTTATTGAAAACTTGAACGCTTTTTCAGAATCAGGGGCTCCGGCGATTGGACCAAGCGGAGCAAATTGGAGCCAAGCGTGGCAAATTTATCACCACGAATTTCGGCCCGCTTACCGAATGCGCCCGTTTTCCGAGAGTTTGTCCGTGAAATTGGTTATGCATTACGAAGATCTC
>JBOHJU010000384.1:0-1746 GCA_050728755.1 Methylocella sp. | reverse complement strand
CGGGGTGGGCATGCAGGACAACAGATGCGTTTTGCGGATCGGGCCGGACATCATGTTCTTCACCGGATACCAGCCGCAAAATTCCCGGGACGAGTTTTGCGACGATATCCCCAACCCCGGGCAAACCGTTGTCGTGCTCGATATGCAAAATCCCGAGCTCCGCGACATGCTGACCGAAATCCGCATCATCAAGGATGAGGGAAACCATACGACGATGAATGGGCTCCCGTTCCTGACCGACGCGGAGCTTTCGAGCCCGCAACTGCTCGACCCCGTGACCATCACCCATGTGCTGCCCAAGACCTATCCGACGGGCACGCTGAACTTCGAGCACACCTTTCCCGAAAAGGGCAAATTCATCGGCATCGTGACGGTGAAAAACGCGCACGGCCAGACCTATGTGTCGCAGTTCCCGTTTTCGGTGGGCGTGGGGTTTGGCAAAAGCGTCGGGATCTATGCCTCGATGGGCGTGGCGCTCCTCGCCGCGCTTTACTTGCTTTGGCACTTGGGCCGCAAGCAGTCGCCCGCTTTACCAAACAAGCCGGCTTGAATGAGAGGGTGTGGATGTTTTTCTTTGGACGGCCGGTTTTTGCGGTCGCCCGCCGCAGCTGCGGCGGGGAAAGTTGATGCGATGCCACCGAGGACGCAGCGCTCGTCATCTGATTGTTCTGAATTCTCGTACTAATCTGACGCGCCGCCCGGCTCGCAAATTGAAGTCGTCAAGCATAGCGTTAGTATGAACTAAGAGTGCAACCATGAAGCTCACGCTCCCTACTCCTATTCAAAAGACGATAGGCATTTTGAACTTCAAGCTCGGCGCGGACGTGCTCCCAAAATCGCCAAAACTCTTGGCCGTCTGCATCGCTGCTTTCGCTGCGGCAGTATTCTTGTTTCAATACAATTTCTATTCCGTGGCCAGGGCGGCGGCAAGCGGTATCGCCAGCGCGGTTTTATTGGCCGCGGTCGCGATGCTGTCCGCGCGTATTTCAGGTTACAACGAGCGGTTGCTTCAGACGCTTACCGCGCTTGCCTTGGGCGGCGCCATCGTGATTTTTGTCCGCACGGCTTTAGGTTTTATCATATTCATTTCGCCAAGTCTTGCGGAATTGCCTAGTAATAATGTCAGGCAATTGACGGCGTTCCTCCTGTTTCCTCTTTATGTGTGGAACATTTTTGTATTTGCTTTTCTGTTCCGGAGATCTTTCCGAACTGACGTAGTCATTTCGTTTGCCATTTCGATCGTGCTTCTGTTCCTCATGTACTTTTCGGTGCCGTTAGCGTTTAAATCGCTGTAATTGCCGCTGCCCAATTTTAAGCGCCGGCGTTTGGCCGGTGGAAGCTAAACCTCACTCGCGGGCGCTATTTTGGCATGAACTCTCGGCCGGCGGCACGCGGGGGCTCCGCTCGAGGACTGAATGACTGTCAACAAGATCGCCTACCAAGGCGAGCCGGGCGCCAATTCCCACATCGCTTGCATCAACGTCTATCCCGCATGGGAAGCCTTGCCCTGCGCGACGTTCGAGGATGCGTTCGCCGCCATCGCCGACGGCGCTGCGGCGCTCGGCATGATTCCGATCGAGAATTCGATCGCTGGGCGCGTCGCCGACATTCATCACCTATTGCCTCGCTCCGGTCTCTACATCGCCGCGGAATATTTTTTGGCGATACATTTTCAGTTGCTCGGCATCAAGGGGGCGC
Source organism: Methylocella sp. (assembly GCA_050728755.1). Classification (GTDB taxonomy): domain Bacteria; phylum Pseudomonadota; class Alphaproteobacteria; order Rhizobiales; family Beijerinckiaceae; genus Methylocapsa. The sequence continues at coordinate 48 of JBOHJU010000384.1, read as the reverse complement.
GACTAGAGGAGGTGAGATCGGTCTACAGCCATGTTCACGCGCTAGGAC
>JBOHJU010000383.1:0-1786 GCA_050728755.1 Methylocella sp. | reverse complement strand
GCAGACGCCTCTTGAAGGATCGTTTCAAGCGGTTGAACGTGCGCCATGCGCTGGCCGAGAATTACTCGCGAGTACCACCGGGCAGGTCTAACCCGACTGCGGTAACCTCGTGGAAGTATCTCGATACGTTTCTGGAATCGGCTTACGGCGTGAGCTGAGCGCTCGTCCGTCAGACCCTCGAAGCAATGAAAATGGAGACCATGCCGCACACGCCGCGCGACGCCAGTATCGTCGAAATTTTGGTGGCGCCGGGTCAACGGAGCGACGCAAGCAATCTGTTGATGTGGCTGGAATAGCTGGATTTGCGGGATTGATAGTCGCGCGGACCTTGGCATTGGCCGATCGCACGCGTTGCCGCCGCAAGGATGTTTGAGGTTCCGCGCGGGTTCAGGCATTGCCCTGGCATTTCCCGTGGTCTTCCGTTACATTAGATTTGCGGAGCTGCGGGGTGCGTGTTGGATCAGCATTCCCGGGGCCTTATCGTCCTCCAAGGGAGCTGTCCCTGGCCTTGCCCGTGGGCTCGGCCACACGGCGCCCACCTACATTGTAGGTTCCCGGGGTCGATATCCCACGGCCATCGCGGCCCCGCGCTTGCCAATCTCCCGCCGGTTGCGTCATGTTCCTCACCAAACCGGCTCTCCGCGCAGAGGCCTTGGCGCGCCGCCACGAGACGCCCGTCGAGGCCGCCGCCGCTTACGCCGCGCATCTCGCGGCCGAAGGCCTCGCCTTCGTCATGCGCTTACGCCCGGCGATCGTCGCGGTTTATTTTCCACTCGCGGACGAACCCTCGACTCTGCCGCTCCTCGAAAATCTTGCCAATGCCGGGATCAAAACGGCTTTGCCAGTTACCGGGCGGCGTGGCACGCGACTGGTGTTCCGGCTATGGCGGCCGGGCGAACCCACCCTCTAAGGTAGAATGGCGATCAAGGAGCCTCTGCCCGACGCGCCGGAAGCCACGCCAGATCTTTTGTTCGTGCCCTTGGCCGCATTCGACCGGGCGGGGCACCGGATCGGCTATGGCGCCGGCTTCTACGACCGTAGTCTAGCGGGGCTACGCGCCAAAAAGCCAGTTCGCGCGGTTGGCGTCGCCTATGCGAGCCAGGAGTACGAGGAAGTGCCGCACCAGGAGCACGACGAAGGCCTCGATTACGTGCTCACGGAGCGCGAGCTGATCGAATGCCGGACTCCGCCGTAGCATGCGCCTTCTCCTCGTCGGCGACGTCGTCGGCCGTGCCGGCCGCACGGTTCTCTTCGAGAATTTGCCCAAATTGCGTCAAGCATGGGGGCTCGACTTCGTTATTGTAAACGGCGAGAACGCGGCCGGCGGCTTTGGGATCACCGAGACGATCTGCGCCGATATTCTTGCGGCGGGCGCGGATTGCGTGACGCTTGGCAATCATGCCTTCGACCAGCGCGAGGCTCTCGTCTTCATCGCCCGGGAGCGCCGCCTGATCCGGCCGCTGAACTATCCGCTTGGGGCTCCCGGCGGCGGCGCCAATCTCTTTCAATCGGCGTCCGGCGCGCAGGTGCTTGTCGTCAGTCTGATGGGCCGCGTTTTCATGGATCCGATGGATGATCCTTTCGCGGCGATCGCGCACGAACTATCGGCCTGCCCCTTGGGAGTTGGCTGCGATGCCTTGGTTGTCGATTTCCATGCCGAGGCATCGAGCGAAAAGCAGGCTTTCGCGCATTTCGTCGATGGCCGCGTTTCGCTCGTCGCGGGCACTCATACCCATGTGCCTTCGGCCGATCATCAGATCCTGCCAAATGGTACGGCCTTTGTGAC
>JBOHJU010000382.1:0-1804 GCA_050728755.1 Methylocella sp. | reverse complement strand
ATCGGACCCTTGCCGATCCGCTGGTATGCCTTGGCGTATATCGCCGGGCTCGTGCTCGGCTGGGCCTATGCGCGGGCAATGGTGAAGCAAAAGGTTTTTTGGGGTGGCGCGGCGCCACTCGATCCCTTGGACATTGACGATCTTCTCGTCTATGCGGCGATGGGGGTCGTACTCGGCGGAAGGCTCGGCTATGTGCTGTTCTACAACGCGGGATTTTATCTTGCGCATCCGGCCGAGATTTTCGCTGTTTGGAAAGGCGGTATGTCGTTTCACGGCGGACTCGCCGGAACCGTTCTTGCGATTTATGTCCTCGCCAAACGCAAAAGAATTTCGGTGCTGAGCCTCGTCGATGTCTGCGCCGCCGCGGTTCCGATCGGGCTTTTTCTCGGCCGCATCGCGAATTTCATCAAGCCGGAACTTTGGGGACGGCCGGCCGGCGTGCCTTGGGCGATGGTTTTTCCCGGCGCCGGGCCGTTTCCGCGCCACCCAAGCCAGCTCTACGAGGCAGGACTCGAAGGGTTTGTCCTCTTCGTTGTGCTTCATATCGCGGTTCATTTGGGCGCGCTGCGGCGGCCTGGTCTCGTCGCTGGGCTTTTTGCCGCCGGTTACGGCATCGCGCGAATCGCATGCGAATTTTTTCGCGAACCGGACCAGCAGCTGGGCTTTCTGTTCGGCGGCGCAACCATGGGCATGCTCTTATCGCTGCCTTTGATCGCGGCAGGCATTGTTTTTATTATCCGCGCCTGCCGGCGGCCGCCTGGTTGCGGCATGAATAGGCCCGCATGAACCCGCTCGAAAATCTCATCCGCGAGATGATCGCCGAGAACGGGCCAATGAGCCTCGAGACCTACATGACCCTTGCGCTGGCGCATCCGGTGCACGGCTATTACGCCTCCAAAATGCCGATGGGAGAGAGCGGCGATTTCATCACCGCGCCGGAGATCAGCCAGATGTTCGGTGAACTGATTGGTCTGTGGTGCGTCGCGGTCTGGCGCGCCATGGACGAACCGACGCCCATTCTGTTCGTGGAATTGGGACCAGGGCGCGGCAGCTTGATGGCGGACGCCTTGCGCGCGGCGCAGGTAGCGCCGGATTTCCTTGGCTCAATCGATCTGAAACTTGTCGAGACAAGCGAGGTCTTACAACGAAGCCAGCGTGTGGCGCTGAAAAATTCGCGCGTTGCGGCGAGGTGGCACAAGACCGCGGAGGAGCTGCCCAATGGCCCCGCGATCATCGTCGCCAATGAATTTTTCGATTGTCTGCCGGTGCGCCATTTCGTCTTCGGCAATGATGGCTGGCACGAAAGGCTCGTCGGGTTGGATGGCGAAGAGCGCTTGTGCTTTGGCCTTGCGCCGGACGCCGAACCCGGCCTTGCCGCGCCGGGCGAGCCTGGGCAAGTGATCGAGACTGGTCATGCGCGGTCCCTCTTGATGGCGCGGCTTGCGGCGCGCATTGCCGGGCAAGGCGGCGCGCTCCTCGTCGTCGACTATGGCTACGACACGCCCTTGCGCGGCGAAACCTTGCAGGCAGTGAAGCGGCATCGTTTCGCCGATCCCTTGCGCGATCCCGGCGAAGCCGATCTCACCGCGCATGTCGATTTTTGCGGCCTTGTCCGGGCGGCGCGGGCAGCGGGCGCCCGCACGCATGGCCCCGTGCCGCAAGGCGAGTGGCTCGCCCGTCTCGGCATCCATGAACGCGCCGCGAAGTTGCGGCGCTATGCCGGCGAGCGTCAAAGGGCCGCCATCGATTTCGCCGTCCTGCGTCTCGCGGGCGGAGGCCCTGGCGCCGGCGCAACGGACATGGC
>JBOHJU010000381.1:0-1813 GCA_050728755.1 Methylocella sp. | reverse complement strand
CGTTGACGGTGAAATCGCGCCAATGCAGGCTCGGCCCAAGATCGCCATGGGCGAGGTTTTGCAGATAAAGCCAAAATTGCTGCATGAGAGGCAGGTCGAGACGATAGATCCGGCGTAGATTTTTGGCGATTTCCGGATCGAGCGTTCGCTCGGTATCGAAAGGTCCGCCGGGCGCGAGGCGCATGAGGAAAAATGCAAGGGCGATGATGATAAAAAACGCTGGAACCGCCGTCGCGACACGTGCAAGAAAAAAACGAAGCATGGGTTAGCCGTGCAGGGGATTGTGATGCCGAGATTCGCGAACGCCCGCGGTGCTTCGGTCCTCTTTCACTGTCGCGTGGCTTTCACTGGGGTGGCTCATGGCGAAATCGAAATATAGCGGCCGGGATGATTGTCGCGCACGTTTGCCTCCCAGCCCTTGAGTTTCGGCGAGACAAGATTGCGGGATTTGTAGGTGAGAAGCATGAGAAAAGGTTGTTCGTCGAGAATAAGCGCCTCGGCCTCGTGCAGGATGGCGCGGCGCCGCGCCGGCAAGGCTTCCACTTGCGCTTCGTGCATCAGCCTATCGTAAGTTCTATTGCTGAAACTTGCGACATTGAGCGCTTGATTGTCGCTTTGCCCTAGAAACAAGAAATTCTGCGCGTCGGGATAATCGGCAAACCAGCCCGACCGCGCGACATCAAATGGCGGCTTTTCGTGCAGAAAAGCGTAGTAGGTGGTGGCGTCGGTCGCCAAAAGCCTCGCCTCGACACTGAGCGCTTTCCACATGTCGGCGATGGCCACCGCCGTCGCGCGGTGATTTTCCGAATTGTTGAAGCGGATCTCGACCTCGAGCTTTTGCCGACCGGGGCCAAAGCCCGCCTCGGCCAGCAACCTTTTCGCTTCATCTTCCCGCTTGTAGGGGTCGATGTCCTTCCACGCGACGGTCGCGGGCGCGCCATAACTCGCAATTCCAGGCGGCACAAAGCTGTAGCCGGGGTCCATGGTGCCGCCCCAGATGCGCTCGGCGAGAAACTCGCGGTCAATCACCATGGCCAGCGCCTGGCGCACCCTGCGGTCGTCAAACGGCTTGTGCCTTGTGTCGAAGGCATAAAAGTAACTGCCGAGACTCGGCGTTACCTTGAATGCGTCGGCCAAATGGGCGCGCACAAAAGCGATCTGTTCCACCGGAACGTCGTCGTAGGATTGAATTTCGCCGGCCATGAAACGGCGCAGCGCGGCGGAGCGATCTTCAAGCGAATAAAAAATCTCTTCGTCGAGCGCGACATACTCCGCGTCATAATAATAGGGGTTCTTCACTAGAACGATGCGATCGTTCGGGGTGAATTCCTTCAGCATGAACGGGCCATTCGTCACCACATGGGCGGGCCGCACGAAATCCGATCCAAAGGCTTCGATTGATTTCCGGTGGAGCGGCTTGGCGGTCATGTGGGCGAGCTGAGAGATAAAATAGGGTGCGGGCTGCTCAAGCGCTATTTCGAGCGTCGTTTCGTCGATCGCGCGCGCGCCCAATGCCTCGACGGGGAGTTCGCCCTTGTTAATCCTATCCGCGTTCTTCAGCGTATAAAGGATATTGGCATAAGGCGCGCCGGTCCCGGGCGCCATCAGGCGCCGGAAGGCGAAGACAAAGTCTTCCGGCACGACCTTGTCGCCATTCGACCATTTCGCGTCGGAGCGAATCTTAAAATCATAAACCGTGCCGCCGGCATCGACCGTCCAGCTGGAAGCAACGCCCGGAATGATTTCGCCGCGCGCATCGAGCGTGACAAGGCCCTCGAAAAGCTCGTCCAAAATATTGCTTTCGATCAAGGTC
>JBOHJU010000380.1:0-1845 GCA_050728755.1 Methylocella sp. | reverse complement strand
CGCCAAGGTTGTAGAGCGCGCCGGGATGGTTTTGCGCCGCCGCCTGTTGGAATAGCGCGGCCGCGCCGGCGCGATCCCGCGGCACGCCCTCGCCCTTCAGTTTGGCGACCCCAAGAGCGAAAATGGCCTGCCGGTCGGAGCGTTCGGACGCGAGCTTGTACCAGCGGGCGGCTTCCGTGGCGTCGCGCCGGACGCCCAGCCCTTCCGCATAAAGCTCGCCGACGAGAGTCATTGCCGGTCCGTCGCCGGGATCGGCCTCGATTCGCTTCATCGCCTCGCGCAGCGCGGTCACATAATAGCCGCGCTGATAAGCTGCGAACGCGGTATCCGGCGCGCCGCCGAGCCGCGCTGGAACCGGCAGGGGGTCCGTCCGCGGCGGCGGGTCGGACGGCGTTCCGGCTGCGCCCGGTTGCTCGCCTGGCGGCGCGGCCTGCGCGTGCGGAAAAAATGCGCCGCCTTGCAAAACCGCCCATGACGCCGCAAAGCCGGCGCAAAGCCGCAAAACGCGGCTGCTGGAACCATCGGTCATGCGGCCGTTTCCGGCGTTGGCGTCAACAGGCTGGCGGCGTCGCGCAAGGCCGCCGCGGCGCCACGCGGATCGGCGAAGATCGCGTCGCCAAGCGCAATGAAATCGGCCCCGGCGTGAACAAGATCGCCGATCGAGGCAAGGTCATGCGCGTAGCCAACGCAAGGGACGTTGAAGATTTCCGCCCACCAGGCGACGCGCTCGACGATGGCCGCGTGCGACTCCACGCCGCAAGGCCCGCCGAACATCACATAGTCGGCGCCCGCCTCGCCGGCGGTCATCGCCGCGTCCCGAGTCGGCAATCCTCCGGCGCCGACAATGTGGCCGGGTTTTATCGCGCGCAAAGCCGCATCGAGCCTTTCCCCGCTTCCATCGATATGGACGCCATCGGCGTTGGCGCGGATCGCCCACTGAAGATCGTCGGCGACAAGGCAAGCAACGCCGTGCTTTTGCACCAAACGGGCAAGCGCGCGCACGATCTTCTCTTTCGCGCCGCCGTCGTCCGCGCTGGTTCGCAAAAGCACGCAAGCCACGTCGCACGCCGCCATCGCCGTCTCGAAGAGAATCGAGCAAGGAGCCCAATCGGCGAGAGGCGGCGTGATCAAATAAAGGCGAGGCACGTCCATTGGCATTGCGCGAGGCAGCTCCGGCGCAGTTTCACGTTCATTCCTATTTAGAATTTGCGACGGTTTTATGCAGGAAATTGGCCTCCACGATGTCCCCTCCTGGCTAGTACCCGGAATCACAATTCGTTGATACGGTGGCATTTGACCCGCCGCTGATGCGGTCCAGACGAAAAGCTCGGCGTTTTCATTGTAGGCCTCGATGACGGCATCGAGGTGTTCCCTTAGCTGTTCGACCGATGTGAAGGAACCGTCACGCAGAGACTTTCCCACTAGGATCGAGAACCAGATCTCGACCTGGTTGAGCCAGGCCGCCGGCGTCGGCGTGAAGTGGAAACGCGCGTTCTTGTGGCGCTTGAGCCAGCGGTCATTCTTGGGCTTATTTGGGGGATGAGCGGAGCGCGTCGGATAATACCCCGGGGCGCGGGAGGAACAAATCCGGCGGCGCTCGCCGGGGCAGGCGCGGGCTTTCGTCAGATCGCCACGCGTTAGGGAGATCGCTACCAAGGACTCTTCGGAAGGCGCCGGGCGTAGGAGCATATTGCATCCCCCTCAACTTTCCGGCCGATACCATTCCGGCGATGATCCGGCCGCTTTCTCTAGGGTTAAGACCTGATTAACCATGTTTTGATTCAAGAGGTTGGTCAACCGATTTGGAGGCTAACCGAGGGAATCGCATTTGGTTTGGTTCAACGA
>JBOHJU010000379.1:0-1861 GCA_050728755.1 Methylocella sp. | reverse complement strand
GCTCGGCAAGAGTCTTGCCGATGGTTTCCTCAACGATAAAGCGCGTGACGAAGCCGGGCGTATAGACGACGCCATCGCGCTTGCGCTTAGAGGTCTTTGGAGGTTCCTGCCCCTGCGCTTCGGCGCGCATCTTTTCGATGTCGGAAACCGATTGCTCGAAGACATGGCCGAGCACACTGACCGGCACGTCGCTCGAAAAATCGTAATCCGCGATCTTCGCGAAATTCTCGCAGACAAAATTCGAGAGGCCTAAGGCGTCGATGATCGCGTTCCTGGCGAAGAGCCCGCCATTATAGGCGGGGATATCGAGCTCGGGTTTACCTTTGTCCACGGCCGCGAAAAGCCCGACGAAATTTTCCCACGCGCCATTCGGCCGGAATGGGCTCTTTTGGTCCCACGCCTTGTGAATCAGCCTTTCGGGCAGCAATGCGGTCGATTCGGCGAATGCAATAAAGAGAACGCGATCAAGAATCGTTTGCGCATGTTCGATGGCGGCGAGCGCCGCAAGGCGCGGTGGTTGATCCTGCAACGTCTGAATGAGCGTGTCGCGTGTCTTCTTGTAATCGACGTAGAGCTTGTTCGTGATGTCCTTTTGCTCGTTCGCGCTTTCGTCGAGCAGCCCGGCGGTGCGGCCCGAGAGAAGATTTTGCGCGCCGATAAGCAGCCACAGCCGTTCATGCTCTTGCGGGTCGTCGAGACGCCCGAGGTCCCATGTCTCGTAGTGCTCGCGGCCGTGGCCGAATGCGTAGAGCCTGATTTCCGCGCAATTGGACACAAGCACCCATTTGGCGCCCGGCGCATCGATCGCATATTCCCAGGCTTGCTGAACCGGGCTCTTATTTCGCCCCGGCATGATGGCGTCGAGGTCCACCGTCCCTGGCCCTTTCAATTCGAAGGGCGCGAGCACCTCTCCCCTTTGGCTATCCGAAAACGCCCCCAGAGCCGCATCGACGGCGCCTTTGCCCAAGGGCTCCTCGGTGGAAATCGTAAAGGTTTCGCCAGGGCGATAGGGCGTGTAACCGAGAATCGTAATGGGCACCTTTTGAATGAACTCGCCCCGGACCGACGTTTCCTTGGCCCGAAATTTAGGGTGGCGAACCTGCGTTGCCCAATCCTTCGCCGCCTTGAGCTGCTGCTCCGTAGGATCGAAAACGATCCGGGTGAGCGCGCGCTTGATCGTCTTCTGGTTGAAGAGCCCTCCGGCGCGGCCAAAATTAAAGCGCTTTTGCAATGCCATAGGGAACGTTTGCCGCAGCGGCCGGGAGGCTGCAAGCGGCTCCTGCTAAGAATCCCCATCTTGATCGCGCGCCAATTCCCGGCTTCACGTCCCCGCCGAGCCAAGCGGCGCGATCCTATCGTCAAAAGTACCACTTTTCCGCGCGATCCTACTCGTGTAAGGGCCGCTAGTTGGATGAGGCTTTGGCAGGTTTTTGGCCCAAATCTTACCAAGATGTTTCACGTAAAACATCATGGTAAGATCGGCCGAAAACACAAAGCGGAAGGAGCCACCGGCGATGCAACAAGGACCATGGGGTATTGATCCGGCCGCCGACCACGCCAATGTCATCGCTTCGCCGCCGGTGATTCTGGCGGGGGTACTAGTGCTGGGGTTTATTCTCGATTGGCTTTGGCCCGCGCCGTTCCTGCCTGAAGGCTGGGGCTTTCTGGTAGGCTTCATCATCATTTTCGTCGCGGTCAACATCATGACCTTTGCCGCGCGGGAACTTGTCAAGATCAAAACCAGCCTCAACGTCCGCAAGCCAACAACCGATATCGCAACCGAGTGGCCGTTCAGCGTGAGCCGCAATCCAATTTATGCCGGCATCGTCCTGCTCAACTTCGGCGCCGCATGCTTCTTCAA
>JBOHJU010000378.1:0-1879 GCA_050728755.1 Methylocella sp. | reverse complement strand
CAACCCGCCAGTGGGTTCCATAGCGGTCGTCAAAGCCGAAAAGTTCCGGTCCAAAGCCAAGCGAGAAGGTGTCGACCTTAACGCCGCACCAACGGCCAATCAGGAAATGGCCGAGCTCGTGGAAAAATACCACCAGGCTCAGGACAAAAAGGAACCCCAGCACTATATACCCGGCCGACGGCCAAATACTTGTGACAATTGACATTACGAGCTCCTAGCCGGTTTTAACAATGCCTTCCGCATGACCTCGAGGACATCCCGGCTCTCGCGACGCGATCATCGGCAACCTAATACCAAGAGAACCGGCAATAATACAGACAACCACGTCTTCCAATTGCGGCAGTCCCGGCTTCGCCGAGCCCGATCCCGATAAATTCATGCGAAACGAGGACGGCCCTTGCGTAGACGATACCTTGACGAAGGCAACGGTCGCAAGCAACGATCAATTTCGGCGGGGCTCTCGAATTTTTGCTCCTCAGTTGTTAAAAAAAACGCCATTCGAGACGGGCGCCCTGGCCCGTGTGCCAAAGCATATAGCGTGCCACCTACGAATTTGCACGATATCATTCCTAATTCTTTGTTCATGTTCAAAACTGAACACTTCGAGGCAGGCTAGGAAAATTGGAAAGCGGGATTAGCGGTCACTGTGGATTTCGGGGTGTTGGCGCAGCCACGGACGATGCTCACCGCGCCTTGGCACGCGCCACAGCTTGCCTGGAGAGAACAAAACGCGACCTTTCGCGCACGGCACGGTCCATTGCAAGAGCATCTGCAACCGATTCCGGCTCATGCGCGACTCCGTCGGCAAGCGCCGAATTGCAGGCCTGTTCCACCATTTGGGCAATCTCGTGAAACGAGATCAGCCGGTTCAAGAAAGCCTCGACCGCGATTTCATTGGCGGCATTCAAGACAGTTGGAAGGCCGCTTCCGGTGCGCAACGCGCCGATGGCGACACCCAAGGCTGGAAAGCGATCGAAATCGGGACGCTCGAAGGTTAGCCTGCCTATGGTTGCCAAGTCAAGCCGGCGCGCGGCGGTTGCGCTTCGTTTCGGATAAGAGAGACAATGCGCAATCGGAACCTTCATGTCGGGCGCGGCAAGTCCGGCCGTGACCGAGCCGTCGGTGAAGCTGACGAGGCCATGCACCACCGACTGCGCATGCACGATGACGCCAAGCCGTGCCGCCTCGATTCCGAAAAGATAATGCGCCTCGATCACTTCCAGACCCTTGTTCATGAGCCCGGCGGAGTCCACGCTGATTTTTGGCCCCATCGACCAATTCGGATGGGCCAATGCCTGTTCGGGAGTGGCCCTGGAAATGGCCTCGCTTGTCCATGTCCAAAACGGTCCGCCCGAGGCGGTCAGCGTGATCATCTCGATCGTCTCGAGACTTGCTTCGCCCATGGCCTGAAAAATCGCGTTATGTTCGCTGTCGACGGGAAGCAGCTTGGTGCCGGAAGCCGCGGCTTGGCGCATGAAGGGAGCACCGGCGCAGACCAGACATTCCTTATTGGCAAGCGCGACGGTGCGGCCGGCGGAAAGCGCGGCGAAGGTCGGTTTAACTCCGGCGGTTCCCGCGATTGCTCCCATCACGATGTCGGCCGGACGGAGGGCCGCTTCGACGACCGCCCCTTCGCCCGCCGCGGGCTCGATCGCCGTGTCGGCCAGGGCATCTTTCAGTTGGGCATAGCAGCAAGGGTCGGCGATGGCGGCGAATTTCGCGCCGAGCTTTCGGGCGAGCCGGGCCAAGGCTTGCGGGTCTCGCCCGCCGGCAACGGCCTCGACCCGGAAAGCCCCGCCCGCGCCGAGAATGATTTCGGCGGTCGATCTGCCGACCGATCCGGTCGCGCCAAGGATAACCAAGCTGCGGACGTCGCGGC
>JBOHJU010000377.1:0-1973 GCA_050728755.1 Methylocella sp. | reverse complement strand
CCTTCTCGGCGCCGAAGGCGAGGGTGTCCTGCGGGCGGCGGCGGCCGTTGAAATGGTCCATTGCTACTCACTCGTCCATGACGATCTTCCGGCCCTCGACAATGACGATCTGCGCCGGGGAAGGCCGACCACGCACAAGGCTTTCGACGAGGCGACCGCTATCCTTGTTGGCGATGGCCTTCTCACCTATGCGTTCGATGTGACGGCGAACCCGGCGACCCACAAGGACCCGGGGGTTCGCGCGGAACTCGTTCTCGCTTTGGCGCGCGCGGCCGGTTTGGGAGGCATGATCGGCGGGCAAGTTCTCGATCTCGAAGCCGAGCAGGCGCCGGAGCCGCATGATGCCGAAGCGGTGATAAAACTTCAAGCGATGAAAACCGGCGCGCTGTTGCATTATGCGGTCGAAGCGGGCGCGATTCTCGGGCGAGCCGGCGCGAAGGCGCGGGCCGCGCTGTCTCGTTATGGCCGTGCGCTTGGCGCGGCGTTTCAGGTGGCCGACGATATTCTCGATGTCGAGGCCGACGCGTTGGCGCTCGGCAAGCGCGCGGGCAAGGACGCCTCCCGCAACAAGGCAACGCTCGTTGCCGCGCTCGGCATTGAGGCGGCGCGGGAGCGGCGCGACAGCCTCGCGGCGGCGGCGATCGCCGCGCTCGATTCGCTTCCGCAAGGCACGAAGGCGGCGGTCTTGAAAGAGGCGGCCCGTTTCGTCGCCGCGCGGAACCACTGATGGTCCGCGGTGGCAGAAGCGCGCCAGCTGGTAGCGGGCCAGTGTGAACTTAGGCTTGTCGCCCTCTTTGGGGCCAACTTGCGTTGGCGCCATGATGCTTAGCGCCACAACCGGAAACAGGCCTCAAGTGGCTTTTTTGTCACTACGATTGGATTTGTCCCTCTTAGTTTACGTTGATCATTCGTTCTTGCGTGACGCCTGAAATACAATCGCCCTTTCAGCCAAGGTCGTGCATCGGAGTCGTTCAAGGTGGTGCGCCATGCGCCCTCGCGCCGGTTTGTCCATTCCGCTTGTTCTCGGCGCTTTGCTGACGTCGTGTGCAACCTACGTACCTGAACCGCTCAGCGATAAGCCGGATCTCGCGTCCGACGCGCGCCACTTGGTCGTAACCGCGGATCAGTTTCCGCTGCCGGAACTTGGAACCCATCGCTTCGACCCGCGCCGGCCGCTTGATGCCGACGACGTTGCCATGATCGCGGTCGCCAACAATCCGGACCTCCGAGCGACCAGGAGCAAGATCGGGGTGGCGCAGGCCCAGGTTTTTGCCGCCGGAATTCTGCCCAACCCCCAGTTTAGCTTCGAATACGGGGCTCTGGTTGGCGGACCTGGAATCATCAGTCCCCTTTTGGCGGGTCTGTCGCAGGATGTCGTGCCGCTGCTGACGTTATCGACTCGCAAGACCGCGGCGCGCGCCAGCGAGGTGAGCGTGGAGCTCGACGTTGCCTGGCAGGAATGGCAAATCGTGAGCCGCGCGCGGCTGCTGTTCATCGACGCAATCACTCTCGCCAAGCAGCGCCGGCTGATCAAGGAGAATTTTCAATTGTTCAACCACAGATATCAGCGGTCCTCTCAGGCTATGCAGGCCGGAAACGAGGTGCTGCCGACCGTCACCAGCGATCTCGTCGCGCTAAGTTCGGCCGAGACCCAGCTCAACGACATCGACCAGCTTATCCTCAAGAACAAGCATGACCTCAACGCGCTCCTGGGGCTCACGCCGGAAGCCACCGTGCGGCTGGCCGGGGGCGTGCGCTTGCCGGCTCTTGATGCGGGGGGGCTTGAACCTTTGCTGATGGACCTCGCCGCGCGCCGCCCGGACCTCCTCGCGCTGCGAATCGGATACCAGGCGCAGGATGAAACGGTCCGGCGGGCGGTAATCGAGCAGTTTCCCAAACTGAACGTCGGATCGAACTTCTCGCGCGACAACACCGATATTAGAGCGCAGTCGGCCGCCGTCACCATCAGCCTG
>JBOHJU010000376.1:0-1976 GCA_050728755.1 Methylocella sp. | reverse complement strand
AGGCGGCGCTGGCGCTCGATATCGGCATCCGTTTCAAGGACGTCGAGAAGACCAATGTCGAGGAATATTGTGTAAGCGAGGGCTGGATCCGGGTCGCGGCCGGCAACGCCAAGGACCGGTTTGGCAATCCGCTGACCATCAAGCTGGCCGGCAAGGTCGAGCCGTATTTCAAGAACAAGAAGTAAGCATACGGCTTGGGCCGGCGGCTTAGCTCCTCGTCTCGCTCGCCGCCGCACCGCATGTTGTCGCCTTCAGTCCCGATTCAAGTTTCAAACAGCGAATTTTCAATTGAGCAAGCGCCATCGCCCCTATTTTTTATCGGCGCGGGGGCGCCGGCCTACTTTTCCCCGGGAAGAAACCCGAGGGGGTGGAGCGCCAAGCGGCGCACCAGTCTTCCGTCTTGCCGCGCTCCCTTCCGAGAACGCGGGCGCCTCTCGGCGCTCCACTGCGGCGATTTGTGTCCCCGGGACCGTAGCTTCCGGGCGCGGACGGGAGGGTTTCCCCCTCCCCGATCCGGGCGGCTTTCGCCGCCCTTCATCCGCGCCGCGTCCAGCCCACTGAAGGGCAGCCCCACGTAGTTGGAGCGGACGGTTACCCGAGGCCTCCCGGGAGCGGGGTTACGAGCCCCGCCCGCAGGCGCAGCATCCCCTCCCGCTGCCAGAACGTCTCATGACAACGCCCTCGGAACGAGGAGATTGATGGGATTATAGTCTTAATAGGAATAAAGTGGGACCTATATACCTGTTGACACTGGATTAGGGTTGTGGCATATTCTACCTAGTTTCAGGGAGAGGTTGCCATGCTCAAAGAGTTCAAAACCCTAGCCGATCTGAATATCGCCTTTGCCAAGCCACAGGCGGCAATTGACCATTTCAAGGCTATCCGCTGGCAACACGGCCAATTCTGCCCTCATTGCGGGCATGACAAGGTCTATGACCTGAAGCGCAAAAACATCTATCGCTGCGCACAGTGCAAAACTAATTTCTCGATTACGGTCGGCACCATCTTCGAGAACTCGAAATTGCCGCTTCGAGTGTGGTTTGGCGCGATTTGGCTCATTACGAACCACCCTAAGGGCATTGCGAGCACCACCTTGGCGAAGGACCTGAATATCACGCAAAAGTCGGCATGGTTCGTGTTGCACAGGCTGCGCCATGCTGCCCGTACCAAGTCTTTCAACACGCCAATGGCAGGCGAAATTGAAATTGACGAAACCTACGTTGGTGGAAAAAGTATCAACAAGCACGGTCGCCGTAGTGGCGTTGGCGGCGGTCATTCCGAAAAGACCCCCGTTATTGGTGCGGTACAGCGCGGAGGTAAAACTGTTGCCCGAGTTCTACCCGTCGCCTCTCAGCCGGAAATGCATGGCTTCATTCATGAGGTTGTCTCGCCCAACGCTAAGCTTGTGGTGACCGATGCTCACCCCGGGTACAAAAATATTGGCTATCGCGGTCATGAAGTCATTAATCACAATCGTGGCGAATACGTCAGGGGCAACGCGCATACCAATTCCATTGAAAGCGTTTGGGCACTTTTGAAGCGGCAAATCACTGGCACGCATCACTGGATTTCCGCGAAACACATGCAAAAATACGTTGATGAAATGTCATGGCGCTTGAACCACCGTGCTATAACGGCACCGGAGTGGGTCAACGCGCTATTCACTTACGTTGAAGGCAGGTTGACCTATAAGACGCTGATTGCATGAAGGCGCGCAGCAAAAAGCTAGAGCCAAAGCTAGGGCTGGATATGCCCTTTGACGAAGCGTTGCGCCGCTTCATTCAGACTAAACCGAAAGAGGTCGAGGAAAGCATCGCTCGATCAAAGCAAGCCAAGCGGAAGCCGCCCGGCCCGAAAAGGCCGAGCGGTAGAAGTCGTAAAACTCGGAAAACTAGACTCTAGTTTTTCGGACGATAGTGGTCGCGAACGTACTCCAAGCGTCGATATCTGACGCGGAAATACGCTCTGACCTTAAG
>JBOHJU010000375.1:0-2004 GCA_050728755.1 Methylocella sp. | reverse complement strand
TTCCAACGCGGCATGAAATTCCGATGCGAGCCGGCCATGGGTCACGAGGACGATTCCAATCATCGAACGTACCTGTTCTTCAGGAGCTTCGTGCCTGACCGGCATGGCGCGAGGTGTTCGTCAAGAGGAGAACCATCCACGGACTTAAGGAGAAACCCGCCGTAACTCTCTGCCTGGCGGCTTCCCTTGCGTAACCCGGTTAATATCAAGGACCGGCAAATCCTGCTCGCCGTGCCTTTCGCGAAGGTCTTCGTGATAGGGCAAAAACGCAAGATCTCAAAAGATAGATCTCGCTCACGACCCTTGCCCAAAAATGCACGCGTCAAGAACAAGTTCGCGGCATTTTGTGCGGCGCAATGAAATTGGCAAGTAAAATGACGCGAAGCTTGGCCGGAAAGCGCGGCTCGAACCCGAAGGCCTGGCACGTTCGAGGAAAGTCCGCAGTGCATCGGCACGACCTACACAAGTTCTCGTCGCAAGCGACAATCGGCCAATACCGCGAGGGCAAGGCCGCCAGCCGCGGCATCTTGCCGCACGGCGAGGAACGGCAAGGTGATGCCCGCAAGCTCGATGTGATTATGGTCATCCTCCGGATACCGTGACAGTGCATCATTCGCGCCGGCAAGCCCGATCACAAGCCGTACAACGGCCGCGGGCAAGAACGGTATTTCAAAGATGCCGTGGCCGCGCCGTTCGATCTTTCCCAGAATCAATGGATGGCCATGGGCGATCAAGCGGCCGCCTCGGGGTTCAATGCCGATGCGGTCATCCCCCACGAGCCTTGCGAAATGGCCCGCGTCTTCGGCGGCAGCGATCAAGGCGAATGCCAAGCTGCTTTTGCCAGCGCCGGATGGCCCGCGAATAAGCACGCCGGCTTCCCCGAGCACGACGGCGCTCGCATGGAGATGCGATTTTTCCGCATTTGCGGCCGGTCGATCCAGTTTCAATGACAAGGCTTATTGTGCCTTAGGCAAAAATATCAGGAAGCGGGCGCCGAGCACCCGGCTCAAGCCGTCCGCACCGGGAGGGCCGATCCGGTTGAGCGCCGATATGCGTCCACCATGGGCCTCGATGATTTGGCGCGAGATAGAAAGCCCAAGGCCCGAGTTTTGCCCAAAACCTTGGCCAGGGCGGTCGGTATAAAACCTTTCGAATATCCGTTCGAACGCCTCGGCCGGAATGCCGGGGCCGTCATCGTCGATAATTATCTCGAACCCGTCGCGCGCGTGGCCCTGGGCCGAATAGTCCTTGGTTGGACGCAACAGCACGCGAACAGTTCCATCAGCCGCCGAAAATGATCTCGCATTGTCGATGAGATTATTGAAAACCTGGCCAAGGCGCGAATCGTGCCCAAGAATCATGAAAGCCGGCCTGTGGCTGTCCTCCGAGGGCCCAGGGGGGGCGACGGCGAACTCGACACGGATCGCGCCGGTATCCTTGACCAGGTTCGCCATGGCGACAACCGTAACGAGCAGGCGGTTCAGATCGACGAGGTCCATGTCGTCGCGCGCCATCTCGGCGTCGAGCCTGGATGCGTCGGATATGTCGCTGATCAACCTATCGAGCCGTCGAACGTCGTGCGCGATGATCGCCAACAGACGCTGGCGCGATTCCGGCGCACGGGCAACCGGCAGGGTCTCGACCGCGCTGCGCAAGGAGGTGAGCGGGTTTTTCAGTTCGTGCGCAACATCGGCGGCAAAGCGTTCAATCGCCTCGATGCGATCGTAGAGGGCCTTAGTCATATCGCGCAGCGCACCGGACAAATGGCCGATCTCATCCGAGCGGCCGGTTAAATCGGGGATTTCCCGACGCGCCTTTGTCCCTCGCCGCACGCGTTCCGCCGCCCCCGCCAGGCGCCTTATCGGTTCGGCTATCGTTCCGGCGATGAAAAGAGAAAGGAGGAACATGATGGCCGAGGAAACCAGAAAGATCCGGACGATGGCCCAGCGTTCCGAGGCAATGATCTTGTCGATGTCGTCGCCTTGCGTCGACAAGAGCAAGGCG
>JBOHJU010000374.1:0-2015 GCA_050728755.1 Methylocella sp. | reverse complement strand
GACCTAGCGGATTGCCGCGAACCCTTCGCGCGACAACCTTTTTGCTGCGCATCGCCGCGCTCATTGCGGCGATTTCGGGCGTCGCCTGGCTCGCGTGCATTTTGATTAATATGACGCAGGACGTTGGCAGCGTCATTGATCCCGAAGATCTGCGCCTTTTCTTTTTCGAGACGCCGTTTGGCGCCGTGTCGATCTTGCGCCTCGCGCTCCTCGCGACCGGCGTCGCGATTGTCTTCCTGCCGTGGCGCGGCCGCCGGTTGTTTGCCGCTCTCGTTCCGGTCAGCGCCGTGCTTTTGATTACCCAAGCCTGGTTCGGCCATTCGGCCGATGGCACTGGGCTTTACCGGCTCGCAGCGATCACGGTCTATGCCATCCATACAATTGCCGCGGCGGCCTGGGCGGGCGGACTTCCGGCGCTTCTTTTCGCGCTCGTCGAGCAACGCCGCTCCAGTCCCTCGAAAGACGCACGCGCGTGCACTCTAGATATTTGCTCCCGATTCTCCTCGATGGCGATGGTGGCGGTCACTTTGGTCGTCTTCAGCGGCGTTGCCAACGCAGGCTTTCGTGTCGCCGGATCATTCGGCAAACTTTTCGGCAGCGATTACGGCGATATCCTGCTCAAGAAGACAGTGATCGTCGCCACCATGCTCGCCCTCGGCTATTTAAATCGTTTTGTGTTGGCGCCGAAGCTGCGCGCCGCGCCGCTCACGGGCACGACGCAAATCGCCGCGCTTCGCTACAGTTTGGCTCTTGACGTCGTGCTGGGCGCGCTTGTTCTCTGGGCGTCGGCTATCCTCGGCATCACAATGCCGCCGCAATAACGCACGGCAAGCCTGCGGCTCGGGGTTCGGTTTATCAAGTTTGGAACGTGGAGGGGTTTTCTACGTTCCTTTCCGGGGCCGTGCGGCCCTAACCTTATGAGGAGAAAACGATGGACCGTCGTGAATTCATTGCCGCCGCCGGAACTGTCGCCGCGGCAGCTTCGACAACAGAGGCCTTTGCGCAAATGGCTGCCGAAGAGCCGATGCATCCGCCGAAATACAAGGCCCTTGAGGACGCCGCCGCACACTGCGTCGTCACGGGAAATGATTGCCTGAGGCATTGTTTCGGCATGTATAAGATGAAGGACACGAGCATGGGGGCTTGCACCGATGCGGCCTACCAGCTCGTTGCCGCTTGCGCTGCGCTTAACTCGCTTGCCGCTGTCAATTCAGCGCATACCGGCCATCTCGCCAAGGTGGTGGCGATGATCTGCAACGATTGCAAGGCGGAATGCGATAAGTTTCCCAAGGTTGCCGTATGCAAAGACTGCGGCGACTCCTGCAAAGCCTGCGCCGAGGAATGCCGTAAAGCCGCCGCCTAACCAATGTTTTGGGTCAGCGGCGGGGATCGATTGTCCGTATGTGGCATTCGTCCCAGCCGCTGCCGTTCTTGCCGCCGCAATGAGAGCCGTTCCCCGCGGCCGGAGTAACCTTCTGGTGCCGCATGCCGGTCACGCCGCATATCGAAAAGCACTTTTCCGCCTCGGCCATCGTCCGCGACATCGTCATTGGAATGGCGGATGGGCTCACCGTTCCTTTCGCCCTCGCGGCGGGCCTTTCCGGAGCCGTGTCCTCGACGGCGATCGTTATAACTGCCGGCCTCGCCGAGGTCGCGGCGGGCGCGCTCGCAATGGGTCTTGGCGGTTACCTCGCGGCGCAAACGGATCTCGAACATTACCATTCCGAACTGCAACGCGAGAAAGCCGAGATCAAGCAAGTGCCGGAAACCGAGCGCGCCGAAGTCCGGCAAATTCTGCGCGAACAGGGCCTCGATCCCGCCCTGACCGAAACGGTGACCGCCGCGCTCACCAGCGATCCGCAGCTCTGGGTCGATTTCATGATGCGCTTCGAGCTCGGCTTGGAAGAGCCGGAGGCAGGCCGGGCACTCAAGAGCGCTTCCACGATCGGCGGCGCCTATGTCGCCGGCGGTCTCATTCCGCTCGCGCCTTATTTCCTGGCGGAGACGGTTTCCGG
>JBOHJU010000373.1:0-2033 GCA_050728755.1 Methylocella sp. | reverse complement strand
CTGCAGACCTTCCGCAAGCTGGCCGACGTTTTTGTAGAAGTCCGGAACAACGAAGCCGCCTGAGCCGCCATTGATTGCAACTTTGAGGCCGACTTGTTTGACCGTGCGGATGATTTGAATCAGATCGTTCAGATACGAAATGGGGAACAACATGTTCGCGCCAGACGACTTGACCTTGTTGATCAGCGGCCCCGCATCGGCGAAGCCTGCCGAATATGGCTCGAACAGCACGATCTCGACACCTTCGCCGGACGCTTGTTCGCGCAGACCAGCCGATGTTGAAGTTCCAAACGCGGTATTCTCGAATACCACCGCCACTTTAGGTTTATCGCTCACCAGTTTTGACATCTGTAGCTGCGCCTTGGCGAACTGCGAGGCGCGGGCGAACGGGGTAAACGTATAGTGACGGTTCTTGTTGAGCATGTCGGAGCTCGAGCCCGTTATCAGTGCCACTTTCGCGCGCTCCGCCACCTCGCTCGCGATCAGCGTCAAGGCGCTGGCATAGCAGCCATGGATCGCCGACAGTTTGTTGCTGCTGATCAGGCGATCGGTCTCCGTGCGGGTGACGGTGGTGTCGCTTTGCACGTCAGACAGAATGAGATTGAGCTTGGCGCCACCGAGTGACTTGATGCCGCCTGCATTGTTGACCATCTCGACCGCCAGCTTGGCGGCATTGGCGCAGGCCTGACCGATTTGAGCGAAGCTTCCCGTGACCGGGTAGAGCCCGCCGATATTGACGGTTTCCGCCGCCAGACCGACGCGCGGGATCGCTGCGAACGCTCCGGTGGCGAGGGCGCCGCCGGCTACTTTAAGGAAGTCCCGGCGGCCTTGCCGCTTGCGAGACAAAGACGCTCCGCGAGTTTTCGCCATTGTATTCCTCCCGACTGCGCCGGTTGAAAGGGTGGCGCTTATTGCTAATTGTATACAATATTGTATTTAATATCGCCGTCAACTGATTTCCGAAACGATTGACGGAGTCCGTCGTTCCCAATGGCCGCCATGAAAACACTCCGCAAAAAGCTCGTGCCCCGCGCTGCCACAAAGCGACGGTCGGCGCAGGACTTATCGTCGCACCCCGGGAAGCAGGAGCTAGTCCTTGTCGACATAATCGCAACCAGCCTGGAAGAGGACATTGTCTTGGGTCGGCGTCACCCGCGCGAGCGCTTGATCGAGCAGGATCTATGCGACCGCTTCAATACGCACCGCGGCGATGTTCGGCTTGCGCTATTCGAACTCGAAAAAAAAGGGGTCATTGAACGCATTCCGAACCGTGGCGCAATGGTGCGCGATCTCACGCCAAAAGAAGTTAGAGATATCTACGCGGTTCGCGAAGAGCTGGAGGTTATGGCTGTCCGCGTTCTCCCGTTTCCAGTCGCGGCAGGGAATATTGCGAAGCTCGATAAGCTCCAAAGGCAGCATAGCGCAGCGATCGACGCCGGCGACTTGCTTACCGTCTTCTACACCAACCTCCATTTTCACCGAACTCTGTTTGGTCTTTGCGAGAACGCCTGCCTAATCGAGACGATCGAACAGCTATCGCAAAAGGTTTACGGAATCCGGTCGTATGCTAATGCGTTCCCGGAAGCGCTCAACCGCGCGCGCCGCGACCATCTCGCCATGATAGACGTGTTGCGCGCCTCACAGCGCGACGACTTGATCGACCTCACACGGCGTCATCTTAAGCCTTCACCTGATGCCTACATTCGTGCCTATGAGCGTCGCTTCGGCGCGACAAGAAAACAACTTTGAGAGGCTCCTTGGACGTTAAAGGCGGGGCTGCCTTCGGCCTGCCATTTTTCTGAAGTTGGTAAAACTAGTTTGGCCTCGCCATGCACGCGGTTTCAAGCGTGGCCGCATCGGGGGCGATCGGACCTTCGTTGACTTATGATCTGCTCTCGGCCTGCCAATTGAAAGGCCTTGATCTTGGCGCTTACAGCGGAGACCCGCTGACACGAATGTAAACGCCAAATAACCCGCCAAAAGCCATCACCTAAGTGATTGAAATATTTGGTGGGCGCACCAGGGCTCGAACC
>JBOHJU010000372.1:0-2092 GCA_050728755.1 Methylocella sp. | reverse complement strand
GAGCTGTTGTCTGGATGGACCTGGGCGCCGGCGAATTTGACGCCGTGCGCTTCGATCCCAAAAATGGCGAGGACCGCAAGCGTCACGGCGACGATCGCGGCGACGATCGCTAGAGCGAAAGCATAGTTTCCGCCATTGGCTTCGGCAATGCCCGCCTGAATCGTGGCCGTCGGCGAGGCCAGCAAATTGCCAAGCTGATAGGCGAAGCCGGGAAACGTCCCGCGCATGTCTTCGGGTGAAAGTTCGTTGAGGTGCGCCGGGACAACGCCCCAGGCTCCCTGAACGGCGAACTGCATGAGGAAAGCGCCAACCGCCAGCGTAACCGCGCCCGCGCCATAAGCCCAAACCGGAATGAGCGGGAGAGCGAGAAGCGCCGCGAGCGTAATCGCCCGGCGCCGGCCGATACGTTGCGATAGCGCGCCAAACAAGAGTCCGCCAAGGATCGCGCCGATATTATAAACGATCGCGATGAGGCCGACCGCATGCTGCGAAAAACGATGCTGGAGTTGCAGGAACGTCGGGTAGAGGTCCTGTGTGCCATGACTCAAAAAGTTGAAAGCGGTCATGAGCAAAACAACATAGAGGAACCGTCCGGCGTTGTCGCGCAGCATTTTGACGAGACCCGCGCCTTGTTTCGCGTAGGCGCGGGCCAAAAAAGCTGGCGATTCCTCGACCTTGCCGCGAATATACAAGACGAGCAGCGCCGGCAGGACACCGATCATGAACATGCCGCGCCAGCCGATCAGTCCATGAAGCGCGAAATAAGTAATCGCGGCGAGAAGATAGCCGCTCGGATAGCCGGTCTGGAGTATCCCCGAAACCACGCCTCGCGTTCCGGGAGGGATCGTTTCCATCGTGAGCGCGGCGCCGACCCCCCATTCGCCGCCCATGGCGACGCCGAAAGCCAGCCGCAGGATCAGAAATATAGCGAGGCTCGGAGCCAGGCCAGTCGCAAATTCTAGCATCGAAAAAAGCAGAATATCGACCATAAGCACCGGCCGGCGGCCGAAGCGATCGGCGGCGAGGCCAAAAAGCAGCGCCCCAAGGGGTCTTGCCGCCAATGTAAGGAAAATCGCGTAAGTGACCGTCTCCACGCCGGTGTGGAATTCTTGCGCGACGTCCTTGAGCACAAAGACAAGGATGAAGAAATCAAAAGCGTCGAGAGTCCAGCCAAGGTAACTCGCAATGACCGCGCTGCGCTGATTTGGGGTGAGCGCGCGGAACAAGTGAAGCATGTTTCCCTCAATGATCGCTGGAACCGGAGGTTACGCGCTTGAGCTTGAGCCTGCCATATCTTTTTCGATTAGGGGGCGCACTCGGTAGGGGGCCAATTTGATTGTGGCAAGCCCCGGAAAAGGAAAGGAATGTTAACCTCCGCGCCATAGCTAAGTCTGGGGTAGTGGAGAAGCCAATGGGCTTCATGGATCAGGTTATCCCGATTGTTGATGAAACGATCCGGATACTGGCGAAAACCAAGTTCGTCGAGGATCCCATTGCTGGGGTGAAATACTCCCGTGCGACGAGCATCGTCAGTTCAGCCTACAAGCGCCATGGCCGGATACTCGAAGCCGCGTTGCGCGAGAGCCTGCGGGAAAGCAATCGCCACCACGTATGGCAGGACGATGCCTTCAAGGTATCACGTGCCGCAGATGCCCTGGTTGGCTCGCAAAGCGAGGACGCTTGCCGACAAAGCGCCCTTCCATACGGCGATAAAGTACGTGCCCTTCAGGTTGATATGATCTCATTCGACGATGCAGACCAAACCATTCGTGCCTATGAAGTCAAGCGAGGTAACGGTCAGTTTGACGCTGGAAAGATACGATCAATCAAGCGGGATATCATGTGCATCCAAGTTCTGCTCAAGAGTTATGCGGAAATTGCAAACTATAAGCCGATAGCGGCGGAATCAAGGATCATCTTCTATTACGGCGTGCGCTCCATCCCGCGACCGTGGTCGCTCGTCAAGAACGAACTGGATAATCACTTTGGTTTTCCGGTGGTAGCCAAGATCGAGGAAGCCAATGAATATTTTCGAGTCAAGCTGCACGCGCTTCTCGAAGCTGCGTAATTATGGCGTGATCTATGCCGACCC
>JBOHJU010000371.1:0-2096 GCA_050728755.1 Methylocella sp. | reverse complement strand
CCGCGCTCATCAGTGACTTGCGCAAGACAGCGAAGATCGAGCGGTCCGAGCCTCCGGAACTGCCCAAGGCCGATAAGCCTTCGCCCACAAGCCCAGTGCCAGCGGCGCCCATTCCAGGCAAGAAGTAAGCGCGGCGGTAGCCCGCCAAACCGCCGAAAACTAAAGTCAAGGGGGTTCGCTCCCTTGGCGCCGGGAGTGCGGCCTTGGCACTTTCAGGATTTGCCCTGGCTCGCCAAGGGCGAAGCTATTTCAGGAACCCGCCCATGGCCGCCGCCAGCTCGCCGCTCGCGCCGAAATCGTTCCCAAACCTGCCGAAGATCGAGGGCGTGCGCTTTGCCTCGGGCGCTGCCGGGATCCGCTACAAGGATCGCACCGACGTGATGCTGGCGGTTTTCGACAAGGGCACGCAGGCGGCGGGGGTTTTTACGAAATCGAAATGTCCGTCGGCGCCTGTCGATTGGTGCCGGGCAAGGCTCAAGGCGGGCAAGGCGCGCGCGCTCATCGTCAACTCCGGCAATGCCAATGCGTTTACCGGCAAGGCCGGGGCGCAGGCGGTCAAGCTAACCGCCGCGCTCGCCGCAAGCGCCACGGGCGCGCCGGCAACGGAAATTTTCCTCGCCTCGACCGGAGTGATCGGCGAGCCGCTCGACGCATCGAAATTCGATGGTGTGCTTGAGGCGCTTTTCGTACGCGCTTCTCCCGGTGGTCTCCTTGCGGCCGCCAAGGCGATCATGACGACCGACACTTTCCCAAAAGTCGCCGCAGAAAGCGCCGAGCTTGGCGGCGTGGAGGTCGCTCTAACCGGCATGGCGAAGGGCGCGGGTATGATCGCCCCCGACATGGCGACCATGCTGGCATTCGCCTTTACCGACGCGCCGATCGCCGCGACGCCCTTGCAATCCATGCTGGCCAAAAGCGTGGAACGGTCGTTTAACGCGATCACCGTCGACAGCGATACCTCGACCTCCGACACCTTGATGCTGTTCGCGACAGCGGCCGCCGCCAAACGCGGCGCGCCAAAAATCGTCGCCGCCAACGACCGCCGCCTCGCTTCGTTCAAAGGCGCGCTCGACCGTCTCCTCCTCGATCTCGCGCATCAGGTCGTGCGGGACGGGGAAGGCGCGCGCAAATTCGTCGAGGTGACGGTGACCCGCGCGGCGACCGCCGCCGCCGCCAAAAAAATCGCTTTCTCGATCGCCAATTCGCCCCTAGTCAAAACGGCGATCGCCGGCGGGGATGCCAATTGGGGCCGCGTCGTGATGGCCGTCGGCAAGGCCGGCGTCCGGGCCGAACGCGACAGGTTGGCGATTTGGTTCAACGATGTCCGTGTCGCCGCCAAGGGCCAGCGCGATCCCGCCTATGACGAGGCCAGGGTCTCCAAGTTCATGCGCGGCGCCGAAATAAAACTTCGCGTGGATTTAGGCTTGGGCAAGGGCTCAGCGACCGTATGGACTTGCGATCTCACCAAGGAATATGTCGCGATCAACGGCGATTATCGCTCGTGAGCGGCGAACCTGTTTCGTGAAACTCCTGCTCGCCGCCGCCGTAGCGCTTATCGACCAGGATTGCCGGGTGCTGATCGCGCAACGTCCGCTGGACAAGTCTTTCGCGGGCCTATGGGAGTTTCCCGGCGGCAAGGTGGAATTGAAGGAGCGGCCGGAAGCGGCTTTGATCCGGGAACTGCGCGAGGAACTAGGCATCGCCGTCGAGGAGGCTTGCCTTGCGCCGCTCACCTTCGCGAGTTTTGCCTACCCGGACTTCCACCTTCTCATGCCGCTCTATATATGCCGGCGCTGGACCGGTTTTGTCGCCGCACGCGAAAACCAGACGCTGAAATGGGCGCGGCCACAGGATCTGCGCGCCTATCCGATGCTGCCGGCCGACGCGCCCTTGATCCCGGCGCTCCTCGATCTTTTGTGCTGAGGCCCTGCGCGAATCCATGCACGTTCTGAAAACTGCTGCTATAGAGCGCGTCCCGATTAGAGCAGGATGATGTTGGTTTGAATCGCGATGGGATTCCCAACCGCGTGAAAATCTGATTCAAGCTGTCGGCCGGATGGAGGCCGGCAGCGATGGCGAGACCTTATTCATTGGAT
>JBOHJU010000370.1:0-2138 GCA_050728755.1 Methylocella sp. | reverse complement strand
CGTGCATGACCGCAAGACGGCCACCAAGGATATTTATTTCATCAGCCAAACGCCGCTGAAATTTCTGCTCAAGGATCAGGTCGATCTCAGCCGCGACGTCAAGATCATCGACGTGAAGAGCGAGCCCAGCGCGGTGACGATTCTCGTCGAAGACAAGGCGACGTTTGGCGGAACCTCGCAAATCAAGCTGGTTTTCGATCCCGTGAAGTTCACGCTCAAACAGTGGCAAGTTACTGACCCGCAAGGCTATGAGACGCTTGTTTCGCTTTTCAATGTCGATTTGTCGAAGAAGCCCGACCCGAATCTTTTCCAGATCACGCAAGAAAAATTAACGAACACAAATAATTGAGAAAGTCCAAGCACGCCGGTCGGCCGCCGCGCTTCGTTTTCATAAGTTGCTGTTTTTTCAATGGGATAGCAAAAGATTCCAAAATCAATGGAAGGCCCAACTGTCCGCCGGATAAAAACAGTGGAGGTAGGGCGCCGCTTGAAAGTATGCGCCGCGGGATTATCTTACTCCAATGTGAGCGACTAAACTGATCAGGCGCACCCCCCCGTTCCGCCTCGGTCAAACTTACCGGACCCCTCCCGGTAAATGTCTCGCTCCTAGGGGCGCCTGGTTTTGGCCGGGCGCCCCTTTTTTGTTTGTTTTTGGGATCTCGGCTGCGCGTTGCCGCGCGCGAGGACCGGAAGCCGCAATCGTTGCGGCCGTCGCACGCCCGTTCAAGAAATTGTGGGCTCCTTGCCGACGGTGCTTGCGGCGGGCCTTATTTGGCGTGATCAAGCGGACACGCGGTTCATCGCGGGGTCTGGCATGCGCCTCATCCTAGCCACCTGGAACATCAATTCGGTCCGGTTGCGGATTGATCTCGTGGCCCGCTTTTTGCGCGAGCAGGCGCCGCACATTCTCTGCCTTCAGGAGACGAAGTGCAGGGACAGCGAGTTTCCCTTGGCTACATTCCATGCGCTCGGCTACCCATATGCCGCGATCAACGGCCAAAAAGGCTATCACGGGGTTGCGATTGCCTCGAAACTCCCGTTGACGATTATCGATCGGCGCTCGTTTTGCGAAAAAGGGGATGCCCGTCACATCGCCGTGACGCTGGCCCCGAGCGATGCGGTCGGCAGCGCGGTAGCCTTGCATAATTTCTATGTGCCCGCCGGCGGCGACGAGCCCGACCCCGCTATCAATCCGAAATTCGCGCACAAGCTCGCATTCCTCGATGAGATGGCGGAATGGATGACCACCGAGCGGATTGGCTCGTCCGGCGCGATCATCGCCGGCGATCTCAATATCGCGCCGCTCGAAACCGATGTCTGGAATCACAAAGCCCTGCTTCGTGTCGTCAGTCACACGCCGGTCGAGGTCGAAAAGCTCAATCTGGTGCGCGAGGCGGGGCCATGGGTCGATGCGCTGCGCCACTTTGTGCCGGCGGAGGAAAGACTCTATACGTGGTGGAGCTATCGCGCGCGGAATTGGGAAGAGTCCGATAGGGGGCGGCGGCTCGACCATGTTTGGGTCAGCGAAAGCCTCAAGCCGCGCCTCGATAGTGCCCGCGTCCTACGCGAGAGCCGCGGCTGGGAGCGGGCTTCCGATCATGTTCCGGTGTTGGTCCATTTCCAACTGTAATCATTTCCAACTGTGAGCAGACGCCTGTTGGCACGCCCTTCAAGGTATGGGAGGACACGGATACCGCAACGCCTCCTCGCATCTGCGTGGCACACACCGGAGCTATTGAGTAGAAAACAACCCTGTCGGACACTTGAAGGACCCGGAACCATCGTTCAATTTCATGCCTTCGCTCCTCCTTTAAAGACAATTGCCAGACGCTGGAAACTGAGCGAACATGAGTTCGCGGGAGCGGAACATGCAAGGTGAGACAGCCGAAACAGGAGCGACAAAAAAGGTAGCCGGGGGAATGGCTGGCCTGAAGGCGCCGCTCATCGCAGGCGCAGGCGGATTGATGACCGCCGCCGCTCTGGTTGCCGTGCTCGGCACGGAACCGGCGGCCAATAGCAATTTCGAACTGTCTAGGTGTTTAGTCCCACGTTGTGCTGGTGTATGTTATGGCCAGCTAAAACGGGAGGGATTGTGGGACAAGTTTTACATGGATGCGCCCGCACGACAGTGGCGGTGC
>JBOHJU010000369.1:0-2144 GCA_050728755.1 Methylocella sp. | reverse complement strand
GCCTTCCATCACGGGTTTGCCCGCGAGGGGACCGATGTTGCCAAGCCCCAACACCGCGGTGCCGTTGGTCACTACCCCGACGAGATTTTGCCGTGCCGTGAGTTCGGCCGCCGCGCGGGGATCGACGGCGATCGCGAGGCATGCCGCGGCGACGCCGGGCGAATAGGCAAGCGACAGGTCATGTTGCGTCCCAAGCGGCTTGGTTGCCACGATCTCGAGCTTGCCGGGGCGCGGCGAACGATGGTAGAGGAGCGCGCTCGACGCCAAATCGGAACTGATGGTATCGACCATCGGCCTGCTTTCTATCTGAACCTAGGGCACGAGATAGCCGGAGCCCGCGCCGATGTCCACCATGGTGATTGGCCGCAACGCCGCCTCGGGATACAAGGCGAACGCATCACACTAAGACCAGTCATGGCCGCAAGCCGCGTTGAGATCGTGCGTGACGTGGCGGGCCTCAGGGCGCGGCTCGTGGAGTGGCGGCGCGCGGGCGAGACAATCTCGCTTGTGCCGACCATGGGCGCGCTACATGCCGGCCATATTTCCCTTGTCCGCGAAGCGAAAAAACACGCGCGCCGTGCGGTGATGTCGATTTTCGTCAATCCGGCGCAATTCGCGCCCTCGGAGGATTTCGGCGCCTACCCGCGCCCGTTCGAGGCGGATGCAGCTCTATTCGAAGCGGCGGAAGGCGATTTGCTGTTCGCGCCAAGCGTCGAGGCGATGTACGGTGAGGGTTTTGCCACCACGATCAGCTTGGCAGGCCCCGCGGCCGTGGGCTTGGAAGATCGTTTCCGGCCGGCGCATTTTGCCGGCGTCGCAATCATCGTGGCAAAACTCCTCAACCAGTGCCGCCCCAATGTCGCGATCTTTGGCGAGAAAGATTATCAGCAGCTCAAGGTCGTAATTCAGATGGTGCGCGATCTCGATTTCGGGACGGAAATTCTCGGCGTGCCCACGGTGCGCGAGGCGGATGGTCTCGCGCTATCCTCGCGCAATGTCTTTTTGTCGGCAAAAGATCGCGCGCTTGCGCCCTGCCTCTATGCGGCGCTTCGCCGCTGCGCCCGAGAAATCAACGAAGGAGTTGCCGTCGAAACCGCTCTCGATAGCGCCCGCGCCACTCTCGCGGCGGCGGGTTTCGTCATGGATTATTTCGAAGCGCGCCATGCCGAAACCCTTTGCCCCATCGCGTCACGTGGCGAGGGGCCGGTCCGGCTGCTCGCCGCGGCAAGGCTCGGGAAAACCCGGCTTATCGACAATATCGCGGAGTGACGCGCCGACGCTTGTTTGGTGAAGCAAACAAAGTGTTTAGAATCCGGACGTCCTGAGGAAATCGCTATGTTCAGACCTGCGGCTGATGTCCTGAAGCCAGACCCGAGATATGAGAACAACGTCCATCACGATCATGCTACAGGCCATTTGCGGGTTGCGACCGTGGCGGACTGGCACTCTCCGATAGCTAAGATAGAGCTCGCCCCGAACGTTCCACAGCGGATTAGAGAGGAATTCGACAAAGCTCGAAATGCCTTTCTTTATTCCTGGTTTTCGTATGAACTTGCCTCACTCGCCGAGCTCCAAGGCTTAGCGACCCTTGAGATGGCGATCCGAGAAAGGTTAAAAGAGCGCGATCCCGGATTTAGCCCACCACAGGGACTGAAGATGCTTCTTCATGCTGCCCAAACGAGAGGACTACTGAAAAACATTGATCACGCCTTCATTGACTTTCTGCGAATGCAGCGAAACGAGATCGCTCACGGGAGTAGCTACCTTTTCCCGCAGGCATCTTTTGATATGATCAAGTACTGTGCCGAATTGCTCAGTGCGCTGTACGCGGCACCAGGAGCTAATTACAGTGATCAGTAGGCTTGGAAAACCTTTGAATGCAACGTGTTGCAGCCTAAAGGGGTAAGCGCGGGATATCTACCAACTTCGACGGCTGACGACGAGTGATGACAGTCCCACTATCAAACAACGCCATCTGATCGCCCCAGCAATCCCATCCCGGTTTCGTCTCACGTGCGAACAGTTCGAGGTAGGGACCGTCAACAAGCGCCTCGATCCGTTCGCGAACGCAATCCGGCTTGCGGCTATGCTGCCGCCGTTTTTCGACCACTAGGCGGCGGACGTTCTTCGCTTTGCGTGGCGGC
>JBOHJU010000368.1:0-2147 GCA_050728755.1 Methylocella sp. | reverse complement strand
TTGCCTTGGAGCGCATGTTCGACGATGGTCTGCACGGCTCTGGTCGTGCGGCCGGCGACGGGGATACGGCCGGCATAGGGAACAGTGATCGCGCCGTCCCGTCCAACGACCTGATCGGGGATCGTCGCGCTTTTCGAGCCGGTACTGAACCGGTCGGCGACGAGAGGTGCCGAAAAGAGGCCGCCCGCGCCCGCTTCCCAAATTGTCACCGAGACCGTGTCGCCAATGCCAATGCGAGGTTCGACCGACGGCCGATAGTCTCCGAAGTGGGCAAGAAAGCTGTTCGGCCCGCGATGCCGTAATGTTTCGACGACAGAGGGATCTATATCGACGAGCTCGTAGCGTGGCGCGGCCGCCGCGCCAGCTTCCTCAACAACGTCGCCAGCGCTCGGCCCGATCCCGGAGAGGGTGGAACAACCCGCGAACGCGAGACACGCCGCGCCGGCCAGTAGGATGCGCGCGATGACCAGCAACAAAACTCTCGGCATTCACAACCCGTTCCGCATGGAACCAATCTCCTACCATTTTCAAGGGCGTGCGGCCACTTTTCGATCATTCCCAAACGACCTT
This sequence comes from Methylocella sp., assembly GCA_050728755.1. Lineage (GTDB taxonomy): Bacteria > Pseudomonadota > Alphaproteobacteria > Rhizobiales > Beijerinckiaceae > Methylocapsa. The sequence continues at coordinate 1,577 of JBOHJU010000368.1, read as the reverse complement.
ATCCGGGCTATGTGTCCAAAAAACCACAATGGCCCAGTTTGTTTGAACAGGACTTCTTGTTCGAAGAGTGGCACGGCTGCCGGGTTCGGGGCCGCGGCGATTCGCGGCTGGCGGACGAAAGAGTTGCTATCCGGCCGCTGCCGGTCAAGGCTCGAAATTCACCTTATCCGGCTGTCTAAATTCCCCCGCCCGGCTCTAAAACCTGTTGCCAAAACCGTCGCCAATGTAGCAATCAAGCACGGAGTCGAAGCGGCCTCGGATCAATCGAGAATCGGCGCCCGGTCCGGGCGCCCGTCACGAAAATTCGGCGGCAACTCTGAAATGCCGGTTTAGCTCAGTTGGTAGAGCAACTGATTTGTAATCAGTAGGTCGCGGGTTCGAATCCTGCAACCGGCACCAAAAAAATCAAATACCTATGGTCAAATAATGGAAGACCCCATCCGCCGTATTGGATCATCGTAAACAAATGGTAAGCGCTTCCGGAATTTCGCGCCGAATTTTGCCTGTTTTTCAAATCAGGCAACCCGGCCGGGAGCCTCGGTAGAGGCCATGCCAAAGTGCTCGAAGACGAACTGGTACGTCCGTTCCACCTTGTCGTCCCAAAGCTTGCGGTCGTAGACCTCCGCCAAGAGGTCGAACTCCTGGCGAATGGTCTCCCGCACATCGGCCCTGACTGTCTCCCGGAGCCGCCAGTCGAGGATGAACGTCTCGCGCTGGAGCTTGTCTAGGAGCTGCCGGGCCGCTTTCTTCGCCTCCAAATCTTGCGCCTTGGTAAGCTTCGGTTCCGGCCGGGTGAGAATGTCGAAAACCGCCAATTCCTCCTCGGTCAAGCCTTCCTTGACGTGCCGCTTCTCTTCCTCGTCCATGGATTGGACGAAAGCGGTCAGTTCCTCGAAAAGCCGCTCGACGTCCATGCTGCCCGCGTTATGGCGCTCGATGAGGTCGTTCAATCGTTCGATAAAGTCGGCTCGCGCCGGGTTGCGGCTCACTAAACCCCGCGCCCGGCTTCCCGCTTGGCCGCGCAAGATCTCCGCCGCCGTCTTCTTCTGGCCGCGCGCGAACAGCTGAGCGAGTTTCTCGAAATCGATGGCCGAGAGATCGAACAGCTGCATCATATCCTCGCCCGAGGGTATGGCAGCGCGGATTGCCGCGCCCGAGATAGCCTCGTCGATCAAGCGCTCGATTCCGGCAATCGCCGCCAGGACGTTCTTGGAGGAGTCTTTCCGGGACATCGCGCGGATCATCTCGGCGATGATTTGCAGAACGATCATGTCCGCGTGAAATTCCCTCGCGGCCGGGTCCGGCAAAACCGCTCGAAAAAGCTTCCAGGCGTCCCCGGCGAGCCGGAGAAAATTGCGCTTGTCCTCGTCGGTGCCAAGGATCGCCTCGACGGCCTCTTGCAGCTTGGCCTGCCGCTCGAAGCCCGCGACGCCGAGCACCTCCGCCGGGCGCACCCCGCGCGCCCGCGCAAACATCGCGGCCGTCCGAAGCGCCGACCGCAAAGCCTCGATGAGTTCGGCCTTGCCTTCGATAGGGTCCGTGCCGACGCCCGGGCGCGGCTGCGCATAGATTGCCAG
>JBOHJU010000367.1:0-2197 GCA_050728755.1 Methylocella sp. | reverse complement strand
TCCCACTTCCATGCCCGCGGCAGCACCGGCGTGGTATTAGCCAGTCCCTCCGCCGGAATTTCAGGGCCGCGCCACTCGAGAAGTTCGCACACCGGATAGGCGCCGCTCTGATCCACAAAACGGTCGAGCACACGTAAGACCATGTAGTCGCCCGTTTTCAGGCGGTATCCGATCAGCTCACCGCGCTCCCATTCGCACGTTGAGAGAACACTCTTCTTGATCTTGCGCACGGCTGGCTGAGGGGACTCCAGCCTCCGCTTCGCCGCCTCGAGCACAGCCCGGCGTTTCCGCTCGTCTGGACCACCGGCCCATGGCCGAATCGCAGAGCCGTCCGCGATCACCCGCAAGTCCTGTTCTTTGACCCGATCCTCCAGCCGGCCGCAACGCCATTGGGTGAGCGCCAGCGCCAGCCAGAAGACCGGCTCAAGATCGGGATCGCCCCGCGAAATCCATTGCGCAATGAGCTTGTCGGTCGCCTCCGGCTCTGCCATGCCGTCGCCGACCAATTGCCGATACTCATCCCGCAAATCGCTGGCGTTATCATCGGCGAAGAGACCGGTTCCCCAAGTGCCCCTGCAATCCGTCTTTTCCGGTATTCGCCAAATGATCGAAGATTGGACCTTCAGATTAGCCCCGTTTGGCCTTGCTGGGAAAATGAACGCCCCTCGGCATTCGCAAGGCCGGTGCGGGAGCCATCATGCCCGGCCGGCGCGGCACCTGCCCCGCTGGACGGCAAGGGATGGTTGCGATTTCGCCGCCGAAGACGCATTTTGGCCCCGGGGCATTTGGACGGTGCCGCCGATTCGCCCTCGCGAGGGCAGCAAGGGAGAGCCGGAACATGGCGGGGATTTTTGGCCGCTGGCGTGGCCAGGGGAGCGGGCAAGGCGCCGGCGAAGCCGCAAACGCGGCCAAACCGCAAGACGCGGCCGGCGCGCTTGTGAAGGATGCCACCACGGCAAGCTTTGGCGCCGATGTCATCGCGGAATCGGCGCGTCAGCCGGTGCTGGCCGACTTTTGGGCGCCCTGGTGCGAACCCTGCAAGCAGCTCGCGCCGGTTCTCGAAAAAATAGTTAAGGCGGCGGGCGGCAAGGTCAAGCTCGTCAGGATGAATATCGACGAGCATCCGGAAATTCCGGGCCGGCTGGGGATTCGTTCCATCCCGGCCGTCATCGCCTTTCAGCGCGGTCAGCCAATCGACGGTTTCATGGGCGCCTTGCCGGAAAGAGAGGTCAAGGGCTTCATCGAGCGCCTTGCCGGCCCGCTCGACGGCGACGCCGATCACCTGGCCGAAGCCGAGGCCTTGCTCGCCGCGGGCGACGCCGAAGGGGCGGCGGAACTCTATGCCGCGATCATAGCCGAAAATCCCGGCGACCCCGCCGCCGTGGCCGGATTGGCGAAGCTGCTTATTTCCGCCGGCGACCTCGAAAGCGCCAGGACCGTTCTCGCCTCGGTTGCCGCGGGCGGCGAGCGCGACAACGCGATCATTGCCGCCAGAGCGGCGCTGGAGCTTGCCGGACAAGCCGCCGCCGTCGGCGATGCTTCCGGGCTTATGCGAAGGATCGCGGCCAATCCAGGCGACCATCAGGCGCGATTCGATTTCGCGGTTTCTCTCAATGCCCAGAACCGGCGCGAGGAGGCAGCCGCCGAGCTCATTGAGATCATCAAACGCGACCGGGCCTGGAACGATGATGGCGCGCGCAAGCAATTGCTGCAATTTTTCGATGCTTGGGGGCCGGTGGATCCGGCAACGATAAGCGCCCGGCGCAAACTTTCCACGCTTCTTTTTTCATGAAGGCGGATGCAGGAACCGCTTGCCAAAACTGGCCCCAATTAGAGAAGACGCTTAGGATCCGCCGAATTTTATATAAAATGCAAAATATCATTGGTTGGGATGTTGGCGGCGCGCATCTTAAGGCCGCGCGCGTGGAAAATGGGATCATTACCCAGGCGGCACAGATCCCCTGCCCGCTCTGGCTCGGTTTGGGCGAGCTCGATCGCGCTTTTTCTGCCGCCGAGGCCGTGATTGGCCGGGTTCTCCTCAACGCCATCACGATGACCGGCGAATGTTGCGATGCCTTCGCAACCCGTGAAGAAGGCGTCGTCGGCCTCGCCACAATCATGGTCCGGCTGCTGAGCCCCGGCCGCGCGCTCTTTTACGCAGGCCGCTCGGGCTTTGTCGGCGAGCGCGAAATAGCCG
>JBOHJU010000366.1:0-2217 GCA_050728755.1 Methylocella sp. | reverse complement strand
TGCCGGCGCCGGCGGGATCACCGAATCCGACATAACCCTGGCCGAAGCCTCAGGGGCGGCAGTGATCGGCTTCAATGTGCGCGCGCACAAGGAAGCCCGCGCTCTGGCCGAGCAGTCGAGGATCGAGATCCGCTATTACAATATCATTTATAATCTCATCGATGACGTGAAAGCGGCAATGTCGGGCCTCCTCGCGCCGGCGTTGCGCGAGGAAATGCTTGGCAATGCTGCTATCCTGGAAGTGTTCACGATTTCCAAGGTGGGCAAGGTCGCCGGCTGCCGGGTCACGGACGGCACGGTTCAGCGCGGCGCCCATGTGCGGCTCATCCGCGACAATGTCGTGGTGCATGAAGGCAAACTCTCGACGCTCAAGCGCTTCAAGGACGAGGTCAAGGAAGTGCAGGCGGGTCAGGAATGCGGCATGGCATTCGAGAACTACCAGGACATGCGGATCGGCGATGTCATCGAATGCTACACCGTGCAGGAGATCAAGCGCTCGCTGTGAGGCGGGGCTCGAGCGCGCGGAGCAAGCAGCGATCCGATCTTTTCGAACGGTTGATCGCGCTGCAGTAACGAATCACCCGAGGATTGAGCGCCAGAATCGTCGGATTCCTATGTCCAGAGTTCACCAACGGCAGGGCGGCGAGCCTTCGCAGCGGATGCTGCGCGTGGCCGAGCTTATCCGCCATACCATGTCCGAGTTATTGATCCGTTCGGCGATGGGCGATCCGGTTCTCGAAAGCAAGGCGATAACAATTGCGGAAGTGCGGATGAGTCCCGATCTAAAACTTGCCACAATTTTTGTCATGCCGCTCGGAGGCACGAGGGTCGCGAATGTCCTGGCCGCGCTCGACCGCCACAAGAAAGTCTTGCGAGGCGAGATTGCCCGCCGCATCAACCTCAGATTCGCTCCCGATATTCGCTTCGAGGCGGACCCGCGCTTCGCCTATGACGAGAAGATCGACGCTTTGCTCGAATTGCCCGAGGTGAAACGCGATTTGAGCAAGAAACAGGACAAGCCAGAATGAAGGTCCGCGCGCCGGCGCGAAACGACGTTCATGGCTGGGTCGTGCTCGACAAACCGGCCGGCATGACCTCGACCGATGCAGTGTCTCGACTGAAGCGCATCTTCAACGCCAAGAAGGCGGGGCACGCCGGAACGCTCGACCCGCTCGCTACTGGTGTTTTGCCGATCGCTTTCGGCGAGGCGACGAAAACCGTGCCTTTCGTTCAAGACGGGGAAAAGGCCTATCGCTTTACGGTGCGCTGGGGCACTGAGACGGACACCGCCGATTCCGATGGCAGCGTTACGGCGCAATCTGACGCGCGGCCGGCCGCCGCCCGGATCCTCGCTCTTTTGCCGCGGTTCACCGGGACGATTGAGCAAACGCCGCCGTCCTATTCGGCGATCAAAATCAATGGCGAGCGCGCCTACGATCTCGCCCGCGGAGGTGCGGCGCCGGTGTTGTCCCCGCGTCCAGCGGCGATCCACGCGCTCGATCTCATTGACGCGGGGCGCGACGAGGCGGTGTTCGAAGCCCGCTGCGGCAAGGGAACCTATATGCGCGCGCTCGCCCGCGACCTTGGCAGAAGCCTTGGCTGCTACGGCCATGTCAGCGCATTGCGGCGGACCAGAGTCGGGCCATTCTTCGCAACGGATGCCGCGCGTTTGCCGGATTTCGACGGCGACGCCTCGTGCGCAAAAGCCTTGCGCCGCGTCGAATCGGGCCTTGCGGAAGTGCCGCGGGTCGTGGTCGATTCCTGCGTTGCCGCTAGACTCCGCCGCGGCCAACCCGTGCTGCTACGCGGCCATGACGCGCCTGCTGATGGCATCGCCTATGCCGCCTGTCGCGGCGTGGTCATCGCCGTCGGCGCGGTCGAGAAGGGCGAATTAAATCCAGGCCGGGTCTTCAATCTGCCTCTTTAATACCAAGTCTTGTGGATGACGACTTATGGTGGGGGCGTCATTGCGAGGCGCGAAGCGACGAAGCAATCCAGAAGCGCTGGAAGGGGACTGGATTGCTTCGCTTCGCTCGCAATGACGGGCTTCTGCATGGGTTCTCGTCACAGAGAGCTGGTATAAGTTAACCTTCAAGATCCCTCTTCGCCGAGCATCGCTTCGAGTTTTGCGCGCTCGGCTTCGGACAAGTTGTTTGCCGGGGCGAGGCTCTTTTGGCCCCGCCGGGCAACAAGAATGATGCCGCCGCCGGTGAGGAG
>JBOHJU010000365.1:0-2232 GCA_050728755.1 Methylocella sp. | reverse complement strand
GCTATGGCCCGCACAAGACGCCTTACAACCGCTTCATCCGCTGGAGCCGGCACGGCCTCTTCGACCGCATCTTCGCGGCTCTCGCCGGCGGAGGCGTCATGATCGATTCGATCTGCATCGCTGCAATACTCCTTCTACCTCAATTAATGAGTCCTGACCCTAGTCGTCAACTGAAAATAGTAAAGTAGAGCATAACGAATAATATCAAAATTCAGAATGACGTACTTTTCAAACCGTCTATTATTGAAAAAAATACCTCCCTATCTTAATTCTCGAAGCCTTGCTGTAGGGCCAAGCATTAAATAATAAGGATTAGGAGAAAAGTCATGAAACGTTGCGCGATCATAGGCTTGACGATAATCGGTGCAATAACCATCCCAACAGTCCCCGCCGTGGCCCTCGTGGCGACCTACCATTACGATAATCACCGGACCGGCTGGAACCCCACCGAAACAACGCTGACCCCAGCAAATGTCGGACCCAAATCGTTTGGCATGCTCGCCAAGGTCGTGCTCGACACGCAAGTCGATGCGCAACCGCTTGTCGTTCCACACCAACAAATTACTGCCGGTCCCACGCCGGGAAATTATCTAGTCGTTTATGTCGCCACCGAAAGCAATACGGTCTACGCGATCAACGCATCCAATGGCGCCGTGCTGCTTAAGAGAACCCTTGGAACTCCGGTTCCCACGCCGCTTAATTGCGGCAATAATGGTCCGACAGTCGGAATCAACAGTACTCCGGTCATCGATGTGGCGGCGAACGCATTATATGTTATCGCCTATACATTGATCAGCGGGAAACCGACCTATCAGCTTTTTGCCCTCCATCTGAACGATTTGACCGACAAAATCGCGCCGCGCACCGTTACCGCGTCGCACACCCTGAGCGATGGCGTCACGACCTACAATTTCAACGCGCAATATGAACACCAGCGGCCAGCGCTGCTCGGGGCATCCGGCATCATTTACGCCGGATTCGGCAGTTTTTGCGATTTGTTCCCCTCCAAGTCGCGCGGCTGGCTTTTGGGGTGGCAGGAGAGCACGCTGGCTCCGCTCGCGGCGGACAGGCTGACTGACACGCTCGCCACGGGGAGCTATTTCTTGTCGTCCATTTGGATGTCGGGCTATGGCATTGCCGCCGACCCCGCGGGGAACTTGTTTTTTTCGACCGGAAACTCCGGGTTAGGCACCTACGATGGCGTCCGCAATATTCAAGAGAGCGTGGCGAAGGTCGACCCGCAGCTCGTCAATCTTCTCGGCATATTCACGCCGGCGGACGAAAATTTATTGGACCAAGCAGATGGCGACCTTTCGGCAGGGGGCGTGCTCGTCGTGCCAACCCAGCCCGGCCCGTTTCCGAATCTGGCGGTGGCCGCCGGCAAAGCTGGAACGATGTATTTGCTCAATCGCGCCAGCTTGGGCGGATTTACGCCGGGCGGCCCCGACAATGTCCTCGATGAAAAAACGATAGGGCCGTGCTGGTGCGGGCCGTCCTTTTTCACCGGTCCGGACGGGGTTGGGCGTGTCGTAAGCAGCGGTGGCGTCCCCTCGAACCTCGCCCAAATCGGCGTTTGGAAGATACAGACCTCGCCCACGGTTGCATTCGTTCCGGAAGGAGCGGCGGCGCCTGTCGCCAGCGGCCAGGATGGAGGAACCTTTACGACGGTTTCGTCGAACGGCACCCAAGCTGGAACGGCGATCATTTGGGCGACCGGACGGCCGACCACTTTTAGCCCTGCCGCGATCTATCTTTATGCCTTCGCGGCGGCGCCTTCGAGTGGAACGCTCCCGTTGCTGTTTTCCTCGCAGGCCGGAACATGGACCAACGTGACCGCCAATGCCGATATCGTGCCGGTCGTGGCGAATGGACGGGTGTTTGTGGCGAGCAATCAACAGCTGACGATTTTCGGCCTCGGCGGGGGACCGTTTGCCGCGCCCGCGGCCGCCGCGGCAAAGCCCGCTGCGCGCACTGCCCATGCGCCGCCGCATGAAATCACCGGGATTCTCGAACATGCCGACGGACCGGTCCTGACCCTCCGGACCCGCGCCGGTGAAACTGCGCAGGTCGATGATTCGGATGCTGTTCGCAGCGGGCAAACCGGTGTCCTGGTGCCCGGCAACGCCTACACGGCGCAAGGAACAATCTATGATTCGACCGGCGCGCTGCGGGCGGGGATCGTCACGCGAGCCAAGCCTTCGCCCAGGGGTTGGCCGCTGGATCGCTGACGAT
>JBOHJU010000364.1:0-2320 GCA_050728755.1 Methylocella sp. | reverse complement strand
CACCGCATAAGAAACCTTTTCGCCCAGAGGCAAGACGCCGGTCCTGCAATTCAGCTTCACACGGAACCAGCTCTCGGCCGTAACTGGCGTCACCTTCTGGAACATCTATTTCAAGCTCGCCAAAGGCCTAAGATTTTTGCGAAAGGCAACGATCCTGAGCGAAGCGCATCAAATGCCCTTAATGCGCGGAGAGTTGCCGAAGGACGGGCGCGCGAAACGGCGGCGTTGCGGCAAGAAGCCTTGAAAAAAGCGGTTGCGGAAACCGCGCGTAACAGCAACGGCCGGCGTATGGATCGAGGAACTCAGGCAGCGACTCCACGCACTCAACGATCGTCAAGCTGCGCACGCGGCTTTGACAGGAATATCGCCTGAACGGACTTGTTGCGCAGCCTCGGCCCCGCCAAACAAGAGGCGGTTCGCCGGCGCATTTTCTCTTCTTCTTGCGCGCCAAGTTGACCGCCTCGATTTTCCTTACGGCGAGGAAGCCGCCGTCTGGGCGGCTTTATGCTTGAAACGAATGGAGCCTTGGCGGGAGCGCTATCGTTGCGGAGCAGAATTCGGCGGCGCGAAAAAAATGACATCCATCCACAACGGCAAATTGGATACCGCCGCGCGATTGCGGATGAGCGGCTCGAGCGAGTCCCGCCAGCAACGCCAACGGCGTTAATGTAAAGACGCGTTTCCGCTCGATCCGGCCGCCAGTTTCGCGCAGGGCCGCTTGACCGGGAGTAAGAACTGAATTTATAGAGGTCGCAGGATTAAAACTGGATACAAGCTGGCTGCTTGTGACGAGGAAGCTTTCGGCGCAAGAGAAGCAAAGGTGGAGGTGCGTGGATCCCCAAGGCAGGTAATTAACAAACAAATCTAACGGAAGTTAGGTAACGGCTAGCTCCTTGGAATTGCGAGTTCGGTTGGGACGCCCCTGAGCGGTATTTGCGCGATTGCTTTTGCCGCGGCGTTTTTTTTCCGATGGAGGATCGGCAAGCCTCTTTCAGGATGAGCAATCTAGCTATTGCTCCGTGCGATACGCGTTAAGCGCTCGCAACCGCCAGTGGCTATCGTGTGTCGACTGGATGCATAATATTGATGATAGTCTTGTGCCTTGAAAAGGCATAAGCTCCGATGATCCGGGTCGGCGCGATCTGAAACAGCGGACGTTGCGGATCAATGGTTCACTTCTTCGATGACAAACCTGTTCAGTGGCGTCCGGATCAATCGAAACGGGCCCCCGCGGCACGACGTTTCCGTCGGCGCGGGCGTATTTTTCCGCCGCAACATCCATGCGCTCGCGCGCGGCTTTGCCTTGTTTGCATGCCGGTCACGTGCTAGCATGAGGCGCGCGTAAAAAAAGAACCACGGGAGAAAACCTTTGGCCCAGGAGTCGTCGACGAAGATCGCAGCTAAACAAATTCAGAGGGATGGCAACTTTCGAGCTCTCGCTCAATCGCGTTCCCGCCGGGAACGTATTCCCCACGCTATCGGGCTTACGCTAAGCGCCAATGACGTGACCGGCGATCCCAATCATGGCAATCTAGGCCCAATGGATACGCGCTTCGGACGTGAGGCGGGGCCTGCCGGGCGGATGCAGTCCATCTTTCCTGTCAGCATCGCCATCGCCGATAAGAACCCTATGGTTCTGCGCGCGTTGGAGGCGCTTCTCGCACAGGACAGGCGCTTTAACCTTTTGCTGATGGCGAGCGATGGAGCGGATTTCCTTAGTTCATTGGCCCCTCTTCCGGTGAGCCTGGCGGTCATCGGCTGGGAGTTGCCGCCAATCCGGGCCACGGAAATTTTGCAGGCGCTCGCCAAGCGCCCCGCGCCGCCGAAGATCGTGGTTTACAGCGGCACCAAGGACACGACAGCGCCTGCTGAAACGTTGCGGCTCGGAGGGGCCGGCTTCGTAAGCAAACTTTCTCCCCCTGAACGTCTGCTTGAAGTCTTTGCGGCAGTCGCCGCTGGAGATATGGTGTTCCCGTTCGTGGATATTCATAAGGTCAGGCCGGATCCCCTGACAAGCCTGACACACCGGGAACGCGATCTTCTTGTCGCCTTGGAATCCGGTCAGAGCAATGCTCACTTGGCGCGCGAATTTGGCGTGTCGATCAACACGGTCAAATTTCATTTGCGCAATTTGTTCGGCAAACTCGATGTGCGTAACCGGACACAGGCAATCTGCCTCTACCTCGAAACGAAGCGCTGAGTCGCGCGGTGCCCGTACTTCGCGGGCGATTTGCAAAAGCGGCGAGCGATCGGGGTTGTTGGGGATTTGCGCGCATCGCGGCCGCGCGCTTGCCGATTGCCGATCGTGCGAAACATGCCA
>JBOHJU010000363.1:0-2320 GCA_050728755.1 Methylocella sp. | reverse complement strand
GCCGTCAAGACCGGCGATCATGCGCCTTATTTTTCCTCCATTCTCATTCCCGGCCAAGGCAGGCGCCCATGAGCGCGCCGGGGAGGTTGCGGATTGTCGGCCTTGGCCCAGGTGGCGACGCATGGATCACGCCCGAAGCCTCGCGCCTCATCGCGAATGCGACCGATCTCGTTGGCTACGCGCCCTATCTCGAACGGCTTCCTCCCAAACAAGGGCAGACGCGGCACCAAACCGGCAACAGGGCCGAAATGGACCGCGCGCGCCATGCGTTGCACCTCGCCGTGGATGGACGCCATGTCGCCCTCGTCTCCGGCGGCGATCCGGGCGTATTCGCGATGGCGGCGGCCGTTTTCGAGGCAATCGAAGAGGGCGAAGCTCGCTGGCGCGACATCGACGTCGCGGTTAGTCCCGGTATCTCGGCAATGCAAGCGGCGGCGGCGCGGACCGGCGCGCCTTTGGGACATGATTTTTGCGCGATTTCCCTGTCCGACAATCGCAAACCCTGGCCGCTGGTGGAAAAGCGGCTCGCGGCTGCGGCAAACGCGGATTTCGTGATCGCCCTTTATAATCCGGCCTCGACCGCGCGCCCGGGCCGCATCCATGATGCTTTCGCGCTGCTGCGGGGTCTCAAGAATGCTTCAACGCCCGTTGTTTTTGCCCGCGCGGCCGGACGCGAGGATGAACATATTGCAATAGAGACGCTCGCAAGCGCGGACCCCGGCCGCGCGGATATGAGCACGCTGATCATCGTCGGCTCCAGCGAAACCCGCATTATTCCACGCGGGGGCGCCGCACCCTTCGTCTATACCCCGCGCGGCGTCAAGGTTGAGCAATGATGGAGGAGCAAGGCCATGACTTCCGCCGGATCGTGCAAGACCGGTCCCGCGGCTTGTTGCGGCCGGGCAACCATGACAACTGGCAGCCCGGCATGCCGCGCTGCCACGAGTTTGGCGAACGCCGCCTCGCCGCCGCTGTTCTTGCTAACGACCACGTCGATCGATTCCTCGCGCAAAAGCTTTTCCTCCGCTCGGACCGCGAAGGGGCCGCGCCCAAGGATCGCGCGATGGTGCGGAAGCCCTGGGGAAGGCGCGAAGGGCTCAATCGTGCGAATAAGATAGAAATGCTGCGGCGATGCCGCGAAGGCTCCGATTTGCAGGCGGCCGATCGTGAGAAAAACGCGCTTCGGTTCATGCCCGAGCGCGGCAGCGGCGGCAGCCATATCGGCTGCCTCAATCCAATGATCGCCCGGCTGCGCAACCCACGCCGGGCGCGACAAAACGATGAGTGGAATTTTCGCCTGCGCCGCCGCAATGGCGGCGTGGCGCGAGATTTGTCCGGCGAAAGGATGCGTGGCGTCCACGAGCACATCGATGCCTTCGGCTTCGAGATAGGCGTTAAGGCCATCCACGCCGCCAAACCCGCCGATCCGATGGGGAATTTGCGGCGGGCGAAGCGCCTTGGTGCGGCCGGCGAAGGACAACACGGCGGAAATGTCGCTACGCCGTGCAAGGAGGTCCGCGAGCTTGCTCGCCTCGAATGTCCCGCCAAGCACGAGAACCCGCATCGCTCATATCCCGAACTTTTGCCCGCGCCGCCATGACCTCGCCGGCCTGTGAAAAGTGGCTATCGCTCATTGGCATCGGCGAGGACGGTATAGAGGCACTTTCTCCTGCCGCGCGACAAATGCTCGCGCAAGCCCATTTGGTGGTGGGCGGCGCCCGCCACCTCGCGCTTGCAGGCCCGCTGTCGGCGGAAACCATGACTTGGCCTTCGCCGCTCGCCGATGCGATCCCAAAAATTCTTGCCCGGCGAGGCTCAATCGTCTGCGTCCTCGCCTCCGGCGATCCTTTCTTTTATGGCGTTGGAACCTTGCTCGGCGCCCACGTTGGGCCGCAAGAAATGCAGTGCTTTCCGGCGCCTTCGGCTTTCAGCCTCGCGGCGGCAAGGCTCCATTGGAGCCTGCAAGACTGTTGCCTCATGTCGCTGCATGGGCGCGAGTTCGAGCGGATTATTCCGGCGCTGCAACCGCAGGCGAAAATCCTTTGCCTGTCATGGGACGAGACGACGCCGCCCCGCCTTGCAAAGCTCCTTTGTGACAGAGGCCTCGGCCAATCGCGGATCGTCGTGATGGAAGCGATGGGGGGCACGAGGGAGCGCACGCGAGCCAGCACGGCCGAGGCCTTCCGCATGGAGGGAATCGATCCTTTGAACATCGTCGCGCTCGAAATTGCCGCGACGGCGCAGTCGCGCATTCTTCCAGTCGCAAGCGGTCTTGTTGATTCCTGGTTCGAAACAGACGGCCAGATGACCAAGCGCGAGG
>JBOHJU010000362.1:0-2328 GCA_050728755.1 Methylocella sp. | reverse complement strand
TTAGATGATCACGATCGTATCGTACTCGGTTCCTTTTCGTCCACATCGGCGGCCCCTCCTCGAATCAGGCCGCCTCCCTTGAATCACAACCAATTCATATGATTCAACAACTTTCGAGACGGACACTGAGGAATTTGTCAAATAACTGAGTTGGAGAAACCTCGTCCTTATGTTTAGTAAGGAGTATTCCACTTAACTCAAACATAAGCTTTGAGACGCAAGGTCCAAAAATCTCTGATACGACGTCTACGATTTTCTCACGCATGAATGCAGAGGCGGTGTTTTCTTGGACCAGTTCATTAAATGCATGGAGAGCAGCTTCCGCTTGCCCACTCAATTGAATAGCCATTTCCTTGCGCAATGTTAAATGCCTGCTTCCCTCTTGCGCCAATGGAATATAATCAAGCGTGCGCTCCACGTTTGAAAGCTCAGCACCGATTCTGTGTGCCAATTTACAAGTGTCCTGCTTATAATCGATTGCCGAAAATTCTTTCATCTTTAGTATTGAAATGATGGTGCTTGGGTCACACGTTATCCAGCAATTGAGCTCGTCTGACCAGAAAAACGGCTCTGATGAAATATAGAACTCCCATTTGTCAGGAGAACGGTGGAGAAGCCAATTAGCACCGGTCATTTTATTAGCACTGGTCATTTTAGAAGATGAACCCACTCTTTTCCGCTCTGCAGATCCACTCTGCAGGGTCGTTTGCGCATGATAGCCGGAAAAGTGTTATAAAGCTACGTGGGAAGTTGGTGATGGTGTGACGTGGTAAAGCGGCGTATCGCTGGGATGTTTGAAGCTCCTGGTTCTCCCCTGAAGGAGTGGTGCGCATGGCTGGCGGCGCCGGGACTTTCTGTGCCAGGATCAGACGCCTCGATCCCATCGCGCATGGAGAAAACGCACCGTGATCGACCAGAAACGCGATTGGAACCGCGCCGCGGCGCCTTCGATCGCCGACTTCGACCTCATGGCGCAAGCGGCTTTCGCCGCCCTGCCGGAAGACTTCCGCCGCCTCTGCGACGGCGTCGTGATCCGCGTCGAGGATTTTCCCGACGATGAAACGCTCGACGAGATGAACTGCGAAAGCGAATTCGACCTTTTGGGCCTGTTTCGCGGCCGCGGCCGCGCCCAAACCGAGGCGAGCCCGATGACCGGACAATTTCCCAACATGGTGTGGCTCTACCGCCGCCCGATCCTCGACTTCTGGGCGGAGCACGAAGAGACGCTTGGCGCCATCGTCGCCCATGTTCTCGTGCATGAAATCGGCCATCATTTCGGGCTATCCGACGAAGATATGCAGGCAATCGAGCAGGCCGCCGGATAGCGCGCCAGAGCGTTTCTAGATGTTTTTTCTCAGCGCGGACCGGTTTTCATTTTTCGCAAAAATGGCTTGGGGATACGCATGTTCGATGCCGCGCTGGCCGCCGCGGGCCAGGTTCTTACGCCGCCGTTCCGGACGGTCCTTTGGAAGACACTGGCGCTGACGCTGGCTCTGCTTGCTCTCGTCTGGATCGCGCTGCACAAGCTTATCGTCGCGGGCATCACGCTTCCCTATCCTTGGGCGGCAACGGCGGTGTCGATTATCGGCGGGGTTTCGCTGTTCATCGGCCTCGCTTTTCTGGTCGCGCCGGTATCGTTCATTGTCGCCGGCTTTTTCTTCGATGAACTGGCCGAGGAGGTTGAGCATGAACTGGCTCCGGGCGAAGCGCCGGGCCGGGCTCTACCGCTCTTCGATGCGGCATGGCTATCGGTCAAATTTTCCGCCGTCGCGCTCGGCGTCAATCTTGTCGCGCTTTTGTTGCTGCTGGTTCCCGGCGTCAATGCCGCCGCGTTTTTCGGCGCCAATGCCTATTTGTTCGGACGCGGCTATTTCGAACTCGCGGCCTCACGCTATCTTCCGTCCGGCGAGGTTCGGCGATTGCGCAAAGAGAACGCGCTTCGCTTATTTGGCGCCGGCTTTTTCGTGGCGGCGATCCTTGCCGTTCCAGGCTTCAATCTGCTTACGCCGCTGTTCGGGACCGCATTTATGGTGCGTATCGCCAAAAACATCACGCGGTCCGCCCGGCAAGCGTCGCGCTCGACATCGGCTTAGAGTACGTCCCGAAAAAGTTGCTCGGCTTTTTCGATTCTGACATGCTCCAACTCTTTGGTTTTGGGCGAGTCCTTTTCGATCAAATAATTCCATTTGCTCGGGAAGCGCTCTAGGGTCCGGACTCAATTCATTCAGATCCAATAAGCTAAGGTAGCGACAAAGCAGAGGGCCGAAAAGAAGTTTTGCGCGAGTTTGTCGTATCTTGTTGCGATCCGCCGGAAATCCTTGAGCCTGC
>JBOHJU010000361.1:0-2378 GCA_050728755.1 Methylocella sp. | reverse complement strand
CGAGCCGAATCGGGTGCGCAAGCGCGAGGTTCAATAGACCGCGATACGAATCGCGGACTCGCTCGAAACGGTGCTCGAAGCCGCGTTGAAAGCGGCCGAGCACATTGCGTTTCGTCATCGTCGGGGTACCTGCCAGATTTCCGCCATCCGTTCCATTTCCGCGAGGCCTCAAAAGATACTTTGCCATGACCGGCACCAAGGTGCGGGACAAGACGTAGGACGCCACCATTGCGAAGACCACAGCTTCCGCGAGCGGCCGGAAAAGATAGCCGGCAACACCGCCAAGTCCAAACATCGGAACGAAGGCGGCAATGATGCAAAGCAGCGAGACGGTCGCGGGGACCACGATTTGCCGCGAACCGTCGAGAATGGCTGGTTCGACCGGCTTGCCCTGCTCGAGGTGAAAGTTGATGTTTTCGGTCGTGACGGTCGCGTCGTCGACGAGAATGCCGACCGCGAGCGCAAGGCCGCCGAGCGTCATGATATTGATCGTCTCTCCTAAAGCGGAAAGGGCGGTCAGCGAGGCCAGGACCGCCAGCGGAATCGACACCGTGATCATGAGCGTCGAGCGCCAGCTTCCAAGAAAAAGGAGGATCATGAGACCGGTAAGAGCCGCCGCGAGCAAGCCTTCCTGGATGACGGCGCCGACCGCGGATTTGACGAAACCGGATTGATCGCCGACGAGCTTTACCTCCAAGCTCTTTGGCAGCGACTCCTGGATGACCGGCAAGAGCCTTTTGACGTCCGCGATGATGTCGAGAGTGGAATTGGCGCCCTGCTTCAACACCGTCATGAGCACGCCCTTCTTGCCTTCGAGCTGAACCACGTTGGTTTGCGGCGGAGCGCTATCGTGGACGTAGGCCACGTCGCGCATATAAACCACCGTGCCGTTGACGGCCTTGATGGGCAGATCGTTGAATTCTTCGATGCGTTTTGGGGAGTCGTTGAGATTGATCGTATATTCGAATTTGCCGATCTTCTCGGTGCCGACGGGCGTGATTTGATTTTGCGCGGCGAGGGCAGTGCCGACATCTTCCGCGGAAAGGCCATAGGAATGCAGGGCACGCTGATTGAGATCGACCTGGACTTGCCGGACCACGCCGCCGTAAGGTGAAGGCAGCGCCGCGCCGGCGACAGTGGCAAGCTGAGGCCGGATAAAATTCAGTCCGAGATCGTTAAGCCTGGCCTGCGATAGTTTATCGCTGGAAAGCGCGACCTGGATGATGGGGACGCTCGACGCATTGTAGCTCAAGACGAGCGGCGGCGTAACGCCGGGCGGAAGCAGCTTTAAGACAGTCTGCGACTCCGCCGCTACCTGCGCCTGCGCGGCACTGATGTCCACGCCGGGCTGGAAGAAAATTTTGACGATGCCGTAGCCCGCGACCGACTGCGACTCAATGTGTTCGATATCATTGACAGTCGTCGTCAGGGATCGTTCGTAAAAATAAACAATCCGGCCCGACATGTCGTCTGGAGGCAGACCAGCGTAACTCCAAATCACGCTGATGACAGGAATTCCGATATTCGGAAAAATATCGACCGGCGTCCGGACCGCGGCGAGGGTGCCGTAGATCGCGATCAGGATCGCCATAACCACAAATGTATAGGGACGCCGAAGCGCCAATCGCACGATGGCTAGCATGGTTAACCTTGAACGGCGCGACTTGCTTCAGCCGTGATTGGGGTGTGCGACTTTTTCGCGCCACCCGCAACCTTTGGATACACCGCTTTCCCGCCACGGCTTATTATAAATTAGTTAATCTTGGCACCGTCGCATCGATTGTTTAACCCGCATCCTCCAGCTGGTGCCAAATGGGTTGAGTCATTAAGTCGATTTGCTCGCGGCCTGCACGCATTCTCTCCAAAGGCAACGGTTCGGCCTTGCCCGGGAGGTCCATTGAAGGCAAAATTGGGCTTGGAGCGGCGCATCTGGCCGCACATCGCCAAAGGGAACCAAAGGTGTCACTCTTCTTCTCCGGACTTCCGCTGTGGATCGCAGCGATCCTGCTGGTGGCCCTCCCCACGATCACTGCCATGTGCGGACCGGTCCTGATGCACCGCCGGATCGGTTTCAGGCGTCTGGCCAGAAATAACGAGATTGCCGGCATCAAGTTCGCTACAATCGGTGGAATCTACGGGGTGCTTCTCGCCTTCGCCGTGGTCGTCGTGTGGGGGAAGTTCAACGATGCGGAGACCGCGGTGCTCCGGGAGGCCGGAGCATCCGCGACGCTTTATCGGCTCGCGGCTGGCCTGGAGCCAGAAGCGGTCGCGACTCGGGCGGCCCTGGGCAACTACCTTAGGCTTGCGATTGATCGGGAGTGGCCACTGATGGCGGCAGAAACGGAAAGCCGCGAGGTGACGCAGGCGCTCGGAGCGCT
>JBOHJU010000360.1:0-2397 GCA_050728755.1 Methylocella sp. | reverse complement strand
CGTCGCCCGCCGGGCAGCCGGTCGCCCAAGATATCCTGTTCGCCGATAAGCGCGAGATGGGCCGCCTCGAAACCTTGCTCGATGCCAATGACCGCCAGGGCCAACGTGGCTGGCGAAAGCGCGAGGGCTTGCGCAAGCGAGGACACCGGCGCCGTGCTGGTAAAGCCGTGGTCGGCGAGGACATGGGCGAGCCGCTCGCGCGAGCCGTCCGACCAGGCGGCGAGGACAACTCGCTTGCCGCCTCCTTGCAGCGCGCGCGCATGGCCAATGGCGGCGGCAAAGACATTGGCGTTTGGATCGGCGCGCTCGGCGGCGAACGCGCGGCCGGGTTTTGAGCCGCAATCGACGGCAAGACCCTTGCCCGTTTCCGGCTGCGCGAAAGGCACCACGGAAACAAGACTTGCCGCGCGGATGCGCTCGCGCCACTCGGGCCGCGCGAGAAAAAGCGCGTCCGGCGGCAGCGGCTTATAGGTCGAATGACTGGGATCGGCGTCATGCGCATTCTTGCGCGCGTCAAAATAATCCTCGATTTGCGCGAAACGCTCGCCCGCCGCCGCTTCGGCGAGATGATCGAACATCAAGGGAGCGCCAGCACAATAGTCAAACAAAGTGTCGAGCTTTTCGTAAAACAGCGGCAGCCAGTGCTCGAGACCTTGATGGCGGCGGCCTTCGCTGACCGCTTCGTAGAGAGCGTCACCGCGCGTTTGCGCGCCGAAATGCGCGACATAGCCCTGGCGGAATCTTCGCATCGATTCGCTCGTGAGCTGCACTTCGCTCATCGGCACGAGATCGAGCGCGCGGAGTTGACCAGTCGTGCGTTGTGTCTCGGGATCGAAGGCGCGGATCGATTCGAGCGCGTCGCCGAAAAAATCGAGGCGCAACGGTTGTGGCATTCCGGGCGGAAAAAGATCGAGGATGCCGCCCCGCACGGCATATTCGCCAGTGTCGCGCACGCTCGATGCCCGCGCGAAGCCATTGGTTTCGATCCATTGTATAAGCGCGTCGCGATCGACCACGTTGCCCGGCGCGGCGGAAAACGTGTCGCCCGCTATTTTGCCAAGAGGCGCCACCCGTTGGACCAGGGCATTCACCGTGGTGGACAGGATGCGCGGACGCTCCAATGCGGAGCGCGAACGGGCAAGCCGCGAGAGAACCACGATGCGGCGCGCCGAAATCGCCGCGTTGGGGGATGCCCGGTCATAGGGCTGGCAATCCCAGGCGGGAAAATCGAGGAGCTCGATATCCGGCGCGGCGAACGCCAGCGCCTCGCCAAAGGCGCGGGCGCGCTGGCCATCGCGCGCGACATGGACGAGCGCGACAGCCCGGCTTTCCGCGTCTTTCGCAAGCGCGCGGGCGAGATCCCCGGCGCAAAAAGCGTCAAAGCCATCGGCCACGGAGGAGAGCGTGAGCGAGCCGCCCTTGGTAAGCTCGCCTGCCACGCGTTTGAAATCAGTCACGACGCAAGGTCAATTCGAAAGCTTTCGGCGGGCCTGGCCGACTGCTGGAACGGGAGGGATTTATGGATGGATTGGACCGGCATGGCTATGGAAGGCACGGATCTTCCGCAACACCGGAGTATCGTATAAGCGCGGTATTTCCGTTGCAAAGGTAAGCCAGCTGAAAACGTCGCGATCCTGTGCTTCCAGCAAGAGCTCATAATCGTCGAGTTCGCTACTGCCAAGGCTGGCGATTTCGGCGTCGGCGAAACGGCCAAGAACAAGATCCAATTCGCGCATTCCGCGATGCCAGGAACGAAACAGAATACGGCGTCGCCGGGCGTCCAGGCTCATATTGGATGCTAGCAGTCCAGGCATGTTGCGCTCCAACGCCCAAGAGCACGCGTTGCTTTTCGTTGCGAAGCTTCCGGAGGCCGTGCCCCGCTCCTAGACAGTTGCCACCCAATCGCGCGCGATGCTGTGCCAATTGAGATAGGCGTCGAGGAGTGCGTAGGCGATGAGCCCGTAGCCCCAATAGTCCAGCCGAAGCCCAAAGAAGTAGCTCCGCTTTCCAGGATGGTCGAGGGTTCTGCCGAAATAGACGCACGGCGGTCCCCAGAACAAAATCGTTAAAACGCCCGTTGTGGCACTGCTCAAACGAAAGGCGGCGCCAACTCCGTCCGAGATGATTAGGGCAACGACAAAAAAAACGGCGACCAAATATCCAAAGCGAGTAAAGAAGTTCATGGCCCGGTCCCGCGTGCTGGCGTGCAAAATCGCATTTTATCATATCGCGAAAGGGCGTGCTGCCACCAGTGCGACTCCTGCCTCGCACGGCTTTCCTTCCAGCCACGCCTTCAATTCTTCGTCATTCTTGAAATCGGCCAGCGGCACCTCCCTAAGCCTTCGGCGCGCTCAGCATGGGCGCGGGCCCAGGTTTTTTTGCAAGGGACGATTGGCT
>JBOHJU010000359.1:0-2423 GCA_050728755.1 Methylocella sp. | reverse complement strand
TCGTCTGTGGAATTGTTTTTTAAACCCGGAACATTGTCATTCGGTTGGGGCGCGGAATTCGAACTTGATTGGAATAGTTTGCCGGTAATTACTCTCGACATGGAGTTTCGACACCGCTCCGTGTGGTTCGTCTTCAAACTCATCTTACGCGCGCTGCAAACGAATGTGACGGTCGAGTATCTTTCGCTGGGCAAAACTTCGGGCGGCCCTAGCCAAGCTATGGCAGCGCTGATCGAATCGATAGCCGACGCGCGGCTGAGTCCGCATGGTCATTAAAGGGCTTTCGCCGCCTGAATAAATTGCGTCAGGTAGTACCCAGCACGGGCGGGTATTGGAATCTCCCTGCACGAAGGGCCATCTTGGCGGCTGGCGGCCGAAGCCGATGAGACGTTATGTTACACCAGTATCAAGGACGAACAGCGATGAAGATCACAGCAATCTCAGCCGCGACAATAATCGCGGTAACGTCGGCGCGTGCCGATACCTATTCGTACTGCAAAGGCAATGAATGCGTAGGCAGGTCGGTCGGACCGACCAACCCGCTGGGCACATACAACAATCCGATACAGGATGAGTTGGAGGGCGATTTGTCGGTCCCAGTGCATCGCGGGACGTATTGCGCGGCTGGCGCATGGCACCACGGATGGCTGCGGCCATGGGAACGCAGCCCAGTGATTAAGCCTAGTTGTGGCAGCGCTGTTTATCAGATGCCGCACTGACCGACCACCCGACATGAATCAGCTACTCGTCATCAAGGGTCAAAAGCGGTCGGATCGGGCCGGCCGGCGATCCTCGTGCCGCCGCTCGTTGAGTACAATTAATGGATTTTGATTTAGCTCTGACAGAGGAAAAATCTTCACATTTCCAGTGTGATCTGGATTGCCAAGTATACGATCAGAGATCGTTATTGACGGCATTTTTTGCATTCCCCTAAGCTGGGCTTGCACTTGCCGCATTGCAGCTATAAATTGCTGCATAGCACTAACGCCCCATGGAGATTGACATGCCGCATCCGGCGCGCACGGCCTTGGTCCTGCAAGGAGGCGGCGCCCTTGGCGCCTACGAGCTAGGAGCGGCGCGGCGGCTCTACAAGGATCAAGCTTTCGCACCCGACGTGATTGCCGGGGTCTCGATCGGCGCGATTACCGCGGTCCTCCTGGCGCGGCCGGCGCGGGGTATGAAGCCACTCGAGGCGTTGGATGCGTTCTGGCAAAAAATCACCGTGCCAGGACTATTTCTCCCGCCGCCGTTCCGGCCCTATGCGTCCGTTCTGGGCAACCCCAATTTCTTCGTGCCGCGGCTTGACTACTACGCCCTCCCCACCTGGACCAATATTTACGACACGGAGCCGCTCCGCCAGACGCTGTCCCAATTGGTTGACCTCAAGGCTCTTGCCGATCCGAAGGCCGCGCCGGGCTTGCTGGTGAGCGCGACGGATGTGGAGGCCGGAGAGATAGCGTATTTTTACAGCCAAGACAAAGGACTGTCCTTGGACCACATCGTCGCAAGCGGCAGCTTGCCGCCGTCGTTCCCCATGACGGCGATCGGCGATAAATTCTACTGGGACGGAGGACTGTTCGACAATACCCCTCTCGGCGCCGTGCTCGACAGGCTCGATGGCGCAGCGGGCGCGGACCGGACCATTTATGTCGTCAATCTGTTTCCAAATAAGGCGCCGGTCCCCCGCAACATGCAGGAGGTCACGGCGAGGACCCAAAATCTCCAGTTCGCGAACAAGACCTTGGAAGACGTGAAGATGCTGCGCCGGATCGACGAGGTCGCGGCGCTGATGGAGGCGCTCGAAAATCTTCCCGAAGGCAATCCGCTCAAGGATAATCCGGCCTATCGAGCCGTGGCGAAGCGTCAATACGTTCGTGTCCCGCGGATTATTTCGATTACCCGTCCAGAAGAGGTTTTGGGCTTGGGCGCTAGCGATTTCTTGCCCGAGACAATCGAACAGCGCGCGAACGAAGGTTACAAACAGACCGAGCGGGCGCTGCAAGCGTAGCGGGGACTTATTCTGACCGGTCTCCAAAAACACCGGTCTCCCGGTGGCCGGGCGCTAGTTCAAAACTGGCGAAAGCGGCCGAACTCGGCATGAAAGCGATCAGCGAGGAAGGTTGGGCAGAAGCTGACGGGGCACGCGGCTTAAAGCAATCCCCAGCGTCGCGGCTGTTCGCGTTCCATATTGACTGGTTGTGCGAATATCTATTCCGGCCTGCCGCCTCGTCTTATTTCATTTCTTCCTCGCCGGCACCCGCGCAGGTAGCCGCTGTGCGCTATAGGACGTAACATAAACTAGGGTCCGGACTCAATTAATTCAGATCCAGTAGGCTAAGGTAGCGGCGAAGCAGAGGGCCGAGAAGAAGTTTTGAGCGAGCTTGTCGTAGCGCGTGGCGATGCGTCTGAAATCCTTGAGCCGG
>JBOHJU010000358.1:0-2442 GCA_050728755.1 Methylocella sp. | reverse complement strand
ATCATATCCTCGCATTGGTAGGTCACGGCGGCATCGCCCGGCGCAAAAACCGCGCTTTCGTTATATTTTGTTCCGTCCGGCGCGGTGACGTCGAACATGTGGATTTTGCGGTAACGCGCGATCTCCCCGCCTGCACGGTCGAAAACCACGGTGGTATTGTGGATGCGCTCCCCGTTTTTGGGTTTATCCAGGATCGAGCCGGCATGAATGTAAATGTGATGTTTTTTGGCGAGCTTCTGCATCGCGGCGTAGGCCGGGCCGCCGGGAAGCGTTTCGGCCGCCGCCATCTTGGCCTTGCGGTCGCCGCCGAGAAAATCGAAACACTCGGGCAGGCAGATCCAATCCGGCCGCTCCTCCGCGACGGCTCGTTCGATTAGCGTGGCCGCGGCGGCGATATTGGCGGCCTTGTCGCTGACCGAGTTCATCTGGATCAGGGAAATTTTCATCTAACGCTCCGATGGCGTGCGGCGCGGCCGCGGCATCCGTGGCAGCGCTTGGCCGCGTAAACTAACCCCCTCGAACCGGGAATTACCGATGGCAGAACGAAAATTGCAGCATAATTTGGCGGCGTGGCGAGGCCACGCAGACAAGCCTCGCCGGCATCGCCGGGGCGCGATGATCGTAGGGGCAACCTTAAGTGCAACAAACTCATGTGGCGTCTCCTAAATATTTCACTCAAGTGTATCAAATATTGTGATGAATTGACGTCGCACTTTCGATAGACGATTCCTTAGAAATAATGTTATTCCCGTGCCAATAAGGTGTGCTATTAGTAAAATAAAATTCATTAATAGTATAATTATGTCAAGGGCTCTGATGATTCGGTTAGGATCCATCATCATTATGCCAGGAGGCACTGATATTGTCTTCTCTATTGTCAAATTTATGCTCAGAGCAAGCCCGATAAAGGATACGATTACTCCTAAAATACCGGTTAGCTTGCCTGTACCCAGAAACCAAAAAGCGGTCCTGCTTTTTTGAATGAAATATGACTCTGGTCTTGAAACGACATTTCGGGCGGCTCGTGTGTAATAGAAGGCCAACAAGACCGCGAAACACAAAAGCAACAATCCGTAGCCTCCCCAATAAATAGCATCGCCAAACCCGGCTGGGGAAGGGTTGTATGCACGCCCCGAGGCGGCAAAGGCCAGTAATAGTGCGGAAATGAAGGCAAACACAAGCTGTAACCAAAATCCGATCCAGCCGAAGAGGCGTAGAGTTTTTCCTGATCTTTCCGCTATCTTAGACGCAATGAGAGATTTCGTTTCTTCCCGGGCGAGCTCATGCGCTTCTTGCGCCCCAAGTGGCGGCGTTCGCGCCGCAATTCTAGGGTATTTTATTATATTCGGCGCACCGATACAAACATGCACAAAAATCGATCCAACCAACACATAAGCCACGACTCGATGGATTGCGTCGAAAAACCCGGCTAATGAGTCGTCGGCCACTCCCCAGACGGGCAGAGGGATACCCCAGAACTGTACGGGCATCCTGGTGAAAACGAACTGGAGGTATCCGCTGAGAAGCATCAATGTAAAGGAAACATAAATAAGCGAATATATTGAATATACTGATAACTTTTTCCACTTTGAAAATGCGTTAGGGAAGGATCGCGGCTTGAATACGATCCACGAGACGAGCTGAACGGAAAGCAAAATTGCGCCCGTCAGACCCAGCGATATATGTAAATCTAATAGAAAGCTCCATGCTTGTGGCGGCAACGGCATATATTGAATATACCAACCTAATCCAAGCAAAACGAAGCTGATCAGAACCAATGCCCAGTGGATCAGGATGAAGACGAAACCGTATCGCGCGATATTCGAGGGCATGGCAAAATGTCCTGGGCGTCAAGACTGGGCATTAAGAATCGCGATTGGCGGAAAAGATCAGGCTGCGCAGCAAGCCCGAGGAACCCGCGCATGGCTGACAGGAACTTAGACGCTTATAGCGTAAACAGCAAAACTCTGGCTCGCTTGCGTCGCCCATGTAAGGCACACGGGCGATGCCAAACGATCTGCGGAATGGCCGATTAAGACCAGGCGCGAACCGGTCAGGGGCGGGTCACCCGGCGAAGAGTAAGGTTGATCCGTCCGCCGCCCGGCAGCAGCCTGGACGAGCCGGCAAAAATCTTGTCCACGCCGTGGAACGTCAGCCGCGCGGGGCCGCCCATCATAAGAATATCGCCGGAGCGCAGTTCGAGCTTTTTTGCCGGCTCGCCGCGCCGCAGACCGCCGTAACGGAAGCAGCACCTGTCGCCAAGCGAGATGGAGAGGACCGGCGCGGCGAGCTCCGCCTCGTCACGGTCCTGGTGCAGGCCCATCCGCGCGGAAAAATCGTAGAAATTCACCAGGCATGCCTCCGGCGGATACGGATAGAAGGCGAGGGCCCGCCAGATGTTCAGCACGGCCAAAGGGATGCCAGGCCAAGCATTCCCGGTAA
>JBOHJU010000357.1:0-2445 GCA_050728755.1 Methylocella sp. | reverse complement strand
GGCCGGCGATGCCGTGCTGTCAACCGGGTTGCGGCCGATCAATAACCCCAATACCGGTAATGCGGCCGATAATGGTGGTGCCAGTAGTGGTTGTACGGGCGATAGCATTCCATCGCGAAGCCGTTCCAGAAGCACCGGGCCTCGGCCGGTTGCGAGGCCGCGACGCCGACGAGAAGGGTGACCGCCGCGAGGGCGCCAAGGACGAGTTTCATCGCATTACCTCCTGTCGCTGTCCTGGGAGGGAAACAACGCGATCCCGCCAGAAAATCCTCCCGCAACGCACAGGCGAATTGCGGAGGACATCAACAGCCGATCGGTTAGAGCGGAATCCTATCAGGTGCGAGCATAGCCGGAATTTCCGAAGAAGTTGGCGTACTCCTGCGGTTGGAAGCGATCGAGCAATTGGCCGATGCGCTGGCACAGGGTCTCGATCGTGCGTTCCTCGGCTTTGCGCAGATGGGATTTGAGCTTGGCGATGAACTGCTCGATCGGGTTGAGATCGGGAGAATAGGGGGGCAGATAGCGCAGCTCGGCGCCGGCGGCCTCGATGAGCTGGCGCACTGCCTCGCCTTTGTGGGCGGCCAGATTGTCCATCACGACGATGTCGCCCGGCAGCAGGGCGGGCACCAGGCACTGTCGCAGATATTCGAGGAAAATCGCCCGGGTCATCGCGCGATCGATCACGAACGGTGCGGTGATGCCGTCATGCCGCAGTCCGGCGACAAAGGTGAGGATCTTCCAGTGCCCCCATGGCACCCGGCCGACCACGCGGATGCCGCGTTTGGCGCGCCCGCGCAGCCGCGCCATGTTGGTCGTCGTCCCGGTTTCGTCGATGAAGACCAGGCGCCGCGGGTCAAGATCGGGCTGCGCCGCGATCCAGGCGGCGCGCCCCGCCGCGACGTCAGGCCGCTCCTGCTCGCTGGCGTGCACGATTTTTTTTAAAGCTGATGCCCTCGGCGGCAAAGAACCGCCATACCGTGCCGTAGCCGACCTGCCTGCCGCGAGCGGCAAGCTCGGCGCGGATCTCCTCCAGCGTCAGGTCAGGCTGCGCCGCCACCCGCGCCAACAGCCACTCTCGCTCCGCCTTCAGACGCGAGCTGTGGTCACCCCCCATCGGCTTGGCGGCCAGCCGTCCCTCTTGCCGCCAGGCGTCCACCCAATCAATCACCGTGCTGATCGCGACCCGGAACAACCTCGCGGCCCGCCGCCGGGACAGCCCGCCCTCAACCGCACCGACAACGCGTTCCCGCAAATCCCGTGAATATGGTCGTGCCATGCATGCTGGCCCCCTCCCCAGCACGCAGCTTGAATCACAATTCCCGCCCTGACGGAATCCCCTTCCAAGATTCCTTTCGCTCGGATACCGCTCTAGTGTTCGGTTAACAGGGAAACGCCGCCAAATAGAAATGTCTGCCCACCGGCGTCACTGAATAGCCACCACAGCCAAGCTCCGTCTTCCTCGCACGAGCGAGCCAAGCCGTTGATTGCCTTTCGGGCGGAAGTGCGACCTCGTCGCTTTCATCATAGATGACGCCGGATGATGACCAGATCACCCCGCCCCAATTGAACACAATAAGCTTGGGTGTATGATGATCTGGTAGATGTGCTATCGAAGCAATATATGTGTCCCGCATTATTTCAAAGTGGATGAGATCACCAACGATGTTGCATGCTCTTAGATACGCCAGCGGACCGGCAATATTAAAGAGCACTACGGATGGTAGGATGGCATAAGAAGCCGCGCATCGCCACCTGCCGCCTCGCGCAAGCTTCAGCATCCTGATGGCCGCCGGCACCGCGGCTAGGACTAAGACTAGCAGTAGCAGCGGCGTGCCGACCAATACGTAGGCAAGATCTGGGCCTATTGGGGACGCGCGGCAAGTGACGAGGGCAGCTGAGACGAGAAGGACAATCGTGAGCGGCCAATAAGCGATCCGATCCCGCGATGCCGAGATCTTCATTTTGTCCAGCGGCCTGCCGTGGCGTCCTTCCAGCCTTTGATTGTCGAAGCTCTTTGACCCCGGATGCCGTAGTCGCTTGAATGGAAGAGGGCGTAGGCTTCGGCCATGCGAAGGGTGTAGAATAATGCAAAGCCTGCTCCCACCATGTATACCCCGACCGCATAATTGCTGGCGTCTGCGTAAGCTGGATAGACTTCCTGCCTTATCGGATCCCGCTGGAAATCGTAAAGGTCACCCTGCGACAGCGATGCTTCTATTTGAGGGACTTGAAACGGCAACGGGTCGGACGCGATCCTCAGACCGGCGGCATAAACCTCGCGGAAATCGGCACGCGGCGGTGCCATTAGCTTTCCAGTCGCGGAAGCTGGGTCTGGCACTGAAATCCCGTCAGCAGGTGTCACAGCCTTTGCGTCCGCAGGCAGACCGCGAACACGAGTGTAGCTGATCAGAGAGTTGGGCCCGTGGCCAGACGGCCCCATTGTGG
>JBOHJU010000356.1:0-2476 GCA_050728755.1 Methylocella sp. | reverse complement strand
CCTTTTGCGACCGGTTTTAGAGAACCGGAGAAAAGTCCGCGAAAATCCTGGAAATGTTTTTATTCTCACAACGAATCTGTTGCAATGAGGAATTATACAAGGTGACGCCGGGAATGTTTTTTTCACCCATTGAATCTATGGAAACGAGGAATTATACTAGGTGGCGCTGGTAATTGTTTCCACACTTTGATGAGAATGTGGAATGCGTAATTCCACAAACCAGCGCAGGCTTATTATTTTTTTTGTGGATAGCGCGGCGCCCGGCTTTGACCTCTAATGTAAAAGGCCGTCTAATACTTTTCATTATTTTCGAAAGATTCTTTGCCAGCAAATCTCATATGCCGCTTGAAGGACTATCTATGAATCCGGCATCGTCCTCTTTGCAAATTGCGTCGCCGCCCGCGCCGTCGCCCACGCCACCGCCATCGGTCGCATGGGGCGCCTTGCCCGATGATGGCGCAACGTGGCTCAAATTGCTCTACACGGCGCTAAAAGTGCTCGACGAAATGATTGCGCCGTTGGAGCGGAGAGGCGACGACCGGCTCCGGTTTATCGCCTATGATGCGGCGCGGCAAAAAGCGAGCGAGGCCCGCGCCGCCGTCGACGCGATATTTTTTCCGCTGGGCCGTGGCGAGCTCCCGGACCGCCGGGATGTGGATAGCCGCTGCGCCGCCTCCATGGACACCCTCGCGGCGGCGGAACACGCCCTTGCGCGGTTAGAGGCGGAATGCGCCCCCCATGAGGCTGTCGACGAAGCCGAGACGATGGTTAGGCACGCCGCAAGGTCCGTTGAGCGAGAAATCGTTGCCGCCGCGGCGCTCGACGAAAAAGAGGCCGCTGCCCGGAAAGCCGCCGGCAGGGACGCTTGGGACCGGTTTTGGCCGCCTTATCTTGCGCTGCAGACAGAGCTCGCTAGCCATCTTCACGCTGTGCTCGGGCTTGCTAAAAAAATACGGCGTGTCAATGATTATGTCCATAAGACCGGCGTGTGCCCCGCTTCGGAATGTTTGCCCTACCCGACTGAATTTGTCGTCGCACCCGCCGCGATCGAGCAATATCTGAAAGACCTCGAGCGCGCAATTTGGTGGCATAATCAACTCTTAGCCAAAAGGAGCGCGGCATGACCCTTCCGATTCGCGACGTGCTGTTGCACGGCGCGCAAGCCCTGCTTCGCCGCGACCGGCGCTACGATTTTTCGACGCAAAACACCGTCGACGAAATCTTTCACAGCCTCGACTATCTCGACGATCGCGGCGGCCAGGACGGGCCGGCCGCCGATCGCCGCGCCGCCCGCGCCGCTTTTGCGCGGCGGCTTCGCAGCCCTGCCGCCGTGTTTTCGCCGGCCGAACGGCAGTTGCTGCATGGCGGCGATTCGCAAATTTTGAACCTTTCCGAAGCCGCGCCCGCGGCGGGCGGCTTCCTTGTGCCAACGCTTGTGTTTCCGGAGTTGATCGAACGCCTAAAATTTTACAGTTCCGTCGCCGCTGTTGCGCGGGTTATCGAGACGGACAGCGGCGCCCCAATGAACGTCGCGACGATCGATGACACCGCCAATCCCGCCACGATTCTCGCCGAAGCCGCCGCGGCGCCGGCGAGCGACTT
Source organism: Methylocella sp. (assembly GCA_050728755.1). Classification (GTDB taxonomy): domain Bacteria; phylum Pseudomonadota; class Alphaproteobacteria; order Rhizobiales; family Beijerinckiaceae; genus Methylocapsa. The sequence continues at coordinate 874 of JBOHJU010000356.1, read as the reverse complement.
CACCTTCGGGCAGGTGACCCTTACCCCATATAAATTCGTAAGCGGGATCGTGCCGGTCTCCTTCGAAATCATGCAGGATTCGGCGATCGATGTCGCCGGCGCGATCCTCGATCTTTTCGGCAAGCGTCTCGGGCGCGGGCAAAATACCTTTTTCACGACGGGCACCGGCGTGGCACAACCCCAAGGCGTTGTCACCGGCGCAACTCTCGGTTTCGTCTTGCCGACCGGCAACGCAACTTCGCTCACCTACGCCGGACTGGTGCAACTTTATCAGTCGGTTGACCCGGCCTATCGAAGCTCGGCGTCTTGCGTCTGGCAAATGAACGACAACGTCTTACTTGCGGTAAAAAGTCTAGTCGATACCACCAACGCGCGCCCGCTCTGGCTCCCTGACGTGCTTCCGCAACCGGCAGGATCGCCGTTTCACGGGACACTCTTAGGCAAGCCCGTGGTCGTAAATCCGGACATGGCGAACATGGCCGCCAACGCCAAGCCTGTGATCTTCGGCGCGTTCGACCAATACGCCGTCCGCCTCGTGCGCGCCGCCGCGATGATGCAGCTCGCCGATTCGGCCTATACGTCAAAAGGCCAGATCGCATTCCTCGCGTTCACGCGCGCCGACGGCCGCGTGCTTATTCCGGCGGCGATCAAATATTTGCAGAACAGTGCCACGTAAAAATTAGGTATTCCGTAGTATACTTCTTGTCGTCCATTTGTGCGATGAAGTAAAAGACACCGGCTCCGGAAGACTAATAATGGCACGAATTTAGAATCGCGGCTCCCCCGATTCATGAGGGGAAGCCGTTGGGCGCTCGGCGCATCGCTGCGGCGGGGGCATAGCCGCCGCGCGCAACGCGCGCGGCTTCTGCGCACC
>JBOHJU010000355.1:0-2477 GCA_050728755.1 Methylocella sp. | reverse complement strand
ATTTTCGCCCATTGCCTGTCGTTGAACCAAAACAAATTCGCATCCATGGACTTGGCCTCCAAACCGGTTGACCAAGCCCTTGAATCAAAACATGGTTAATTAGGTCTTAACCCTAGCGCGGCAAAGTTCTTGAGCTCCAGCTTCCAAAGGTGACGATTTATGCGTACGGCCCGCATAATGTGCGGCAGCGCGGCTTCGAAGAGACGAGTCTGTTCGGAGGTGAGGGTATCCTTGCCGGGCGCGTTGAAAAAAGCGACCAATGCCGAAAATCCATCTTCGGCCACCAAATTTGCTCCTATAGCGGCGAGACCGAACCCGGCCCGCCGGTGCCATTCGTTGAAGATCGGCGTGGCAGAAAACTCCTCGCGCGGCATGAGGCTGTCGAGAGTATAGATTTCTCCCGCGGGGCGGAGTACGGCTCGCGCGAAAAGCGGATCGCGGAATGCCCAATTTTCTTTGAAAGATAGAAGCAAATTAGGATCAAGGCGGGGCGCGATCAAATCGGCAATATTGGCCCGCCGGTCCGCTGTGGGGATGGCAAACTGCGCCGCGCCCATGGCGTCGCCAAGCTTAGACAGCACCCCCGGCCAGAGGCCGCCGTCAAGCGCGGCCTCGTAGATCAGGTCGATAAGAAGAGCCAGCTCTTTATCGTCGTTCACGGCACGGCTCTACAGCTCCATTTGCAATGACAAAACGAATCGTCTGGGCTGGCGTTAAGCAAAGGCTAAAATGCAGCAAAGCTTGAACCTTCAGCGAGGCATCATGAACCCTTATCCGTTTGTCAAGGCGGTTCCGTGACGAGCGGAAGCCGATCGACGATCAACAACCTAAAGCATGAAAGCTCCCCTCGAAGCGGAACCTGGCGCGCCATGGTCCGCGATTTGCGCCCGCTGACGGGCGGGTGACAAGCCGCGAATTCGCACGCCTCCCAATGCGGGCATGCGGCCGCGCCTGGGCGAGGTCAGCAATCTCGATCTTGCGCCGGCAGGAGCGTTTTCCGCATCAGCATTGCGATCGTTCCGTGCCGCGCGAATCATTTTGGGACGGCCGGCGGCAGCAAGAACGCAAAGAGAGGATGGCGCAACTTGAAGCGGGTACGCCATGATATCGCGAATTTACGCGCCGATCTTGGTTCTGACCGCCTGATAAACGGATTCCGTCGTCTCCGCCGCCTGTGCGAGCAGCGCGTTGACTTCGGCGATCTGCTTTTCGGCGAAATCGCGATCCTTGATCGCCTTCGCGTTGGTAAACACGTTCAGCGCCGCGCTGCGCAGCCCGGCGTTCGCGCAAAGCACGGCGACCCCGGCGTCGCTGATGACATTGAGATTGCCTTTTTCCGCCGCGGCGGCGGAAAGACGGATGACCTCGAAACAGGCTTTGACGGCGCGCAAGGGCGCGAGCGTCGCATCCTTCAAGGCGGCCTGGATCGAGGCGGCGCGCTGGGCCTTCTCTTCGCCGGTCGCGCGCGGCAGCCCATAGGCGCCCATCACGGAATTGAACGCCGCTGCGTCCTCTTCGATCGCGCTGGTCAGCTCGGCGCGCAGCGCCTCCGCCTTGGCGTTTACGGCTGCAAGGTCTTCCCAGACCGCTTCGTAGTTCTTTTTGCCGATGGTAAGATTGGCCACCATCGAGACGAGCGCGGCGCCAGTGGCGCCAGACAGCGCCGCCGCGCCGCCGCCGCCGGGCGCCGGACGTTCACTGGCGAGATCGTCGAGAAAGGCCGCGATGGAACTATTCGTGATCATGATTGCCCGATCCGCAAAGTCACCAGGGTTTTGGCCTGCGCATAGATATTCTCGGCATCGAGCACCTGATCGGAGCTTTCGAACAGCTGACCGATGCAAGCGCGATGCAGTTTCAGCTTCAGGCTGCCTAGTCCCAGCGCGCCGATCACGATTTTGCCGTGCCGCTCTTGCGCTTTGTCGGTCGCCTCGATACCGCCGATGCCGAGCGGCGGCTGCGCGTTGCAGTCGGCGATGAGTTCGATCGCCGGGTCATTCTGCCAGTCCCTTTCATTGAGCAATGGGACGCCGATGGCGCCCGCGGCGAACACGACCTGCGCGCCCTTGACCGCCGCCGCACGGGCTTCACTGTCGAAGGCCTCGATGGGCGCCGGCGCAAAGCCGAAGCGATCGTTGATGGCCTTGGCTGCGGCAGCCGCCCGCTGTTTCGAGCGCGAGGTGATCGCGACTGCAGCGCCTTCGATATGCAGCATCGCCGCGGCGCGCATGCCGACCGGGCCCGTGCCGGCAAGAACGACCGCTTTTTTGCCGGCGAGCGATTTAGCTTTGGCGAGCAGCGCGACGCCGGCCGCCGCCGTGGTGTTGGAACCATTGCTGTCCAACATCACCGACACCCGGAAATTCGCAAAAAAGCGATTCTTGACCGCCGTGAACAGCGCCTCGCCGGCAATCATGCTACCGCCGCCGACGAAGATCGCGGTATGTTGCTTTTCCTTGGGGCCACGGGTGTAGATC
>JBOHJU010000354.1:0-2506 GCA_050728755.1 Methylocella sp. | reverse complement strand
CCGTGACACAATCCGTCACCGTGTTGTGGCCGACCTCCACTTCTCAGGCAATTCGTTCGGCACTCCACACCAGTTGCTTTACCTGGAATCATCTCCGGAACCGCCGCCGGCTCCGGTATAGCCGCGCCCTCTGGGGATCCTTGATCCGGAGGGGCCTTGATCCCGAGTTGCCTTGCTGCATAAAACTTCGTTCGGGTGACGTCGCGGGCGGGCAATTCGTCGCGTCGTCAGCGGGTGCTTCTCCATGTTGCCCGACACGAATCGGCGGGGCTGCGCCGCTGGATCCAAAAATGATCCGAGCCGGGCAAGCAGGGAACAGCGGACGTCCCCTGTTTTCAAAGATCCGTCTCCCTGTTTCCTCTCTGTTATTTTACTTGCGGAAAATTATCTAAGTCCTTCATCCCTCGCGGCGATTGCCCGTTCGTGCTCAATCGCCTCCCTGTTTTTCTTGAAAATCTCCCTGTTCCCGGTTTTTTAGATCTGCTGTTGGCCCGGCGAGGCAACGCTGCTTCACTTTGGCGATCTCGGCCCACGGATCTTTGCGTCGACGGCAGATCGAGCACGGTATATCGGTTGGCGCTTTTAAGCGCGCCAAGTTCGGACCATTCGATCGGTGTCGAGACCGGCGCGCGACGTTTTGTTGGGTTTCGAAAAGGCGCGGGATGCGTATTGGTTGATATTATTGGCGCGCCCGAGACGATTCGAACGTCCGACCTTTGCCTTCGGAGGGCAACGCTCTATCCAGCTGAGCTACGGGCGCGTGTTCGCCTCAATAGACCAAGGCCTTAGCCACGGCAATGCCCTATCGCACTGCAAAAAAACCCTGACTTTCTGTGTTTTTTGCGCACTGGGGCTTTCCCGCAGCCCGCGAATCTCATAGGGCTGATTCAACGGCGCATGGTGCGCAACAGGAGCGGACGTCCATGGCAGACATCGTAGCGAAACCCAAACCGATCACGACCAAGCACTTGGCCGACACGCTGGCCGCACAGCATGCACTCACCAAGCGTCAGGGCAAGGAAATGCTCGAGGACCTCGTCGGTCTGATCACCAAGCACCTCAAGAAGGGCGAGCGGGTGAAGATCGCCGGGCTCGGCATCTTGCAAGTACGCAAGCGCGCCGCCCGCATGGGCCGCAATCCCGCGACCGGCGAGCCGATCCAGATCAAGGCCAGCCGGAAAGTCGCGTTTCGCGCCACCAAGGAACTCAAGATGGCGATTTGATCGCCCGTCTTCTGTTTGGCGCGCAAAGCCCCGCCGGGACGCCGGCGGGGTTTTTGCTTTGAATCCCCTATCGTCATTTCGCGGCGGGCGCTCGATGCGATCCCTGCATGAGCATCTGCTAGGCCGTGTACACATAAATCGGGATTGGCAGCAAACATACGGCAGCGCGGTCGGAATGTCCGCCAGGGGCCAATAGCGGACTCATGCGGCGAGCAAAAACAAACGTTATTCGATCTCCGCTTTAACCCTGAACGCTCTGCGCGCAGCGTCTTTTGGGCTTGGCCCCAGTCATTCGATCTTCGCGATGCCGGCCTTGGATATTATTTCGCGATATTTGGCTATTTCATTAGCATGGAACGACTTTGCCTCATCGAGCGAAAGGCCGACAGGTACGGCGCCGATTTTTTCATAACCTGCGCGCACGGCTGGATCCTTTAGCGCGTCGTTCAGTGCGACGTTAAGTTTCTTCAGAATAGATTGAGAAACACCCGCCGGCGCGGCAAGCCCGAACCAACCGTCAACTTTGTATTGCGGGAGACCGGCCTCTGCCGTAGTCGGCGTAGCCGGTAGGATTGGGAGCCGATGATCTCCCGCAACAGCCAGCGCGATCGCGCCCCCAGCGGTAATTGCTCCCGCAACATTAGGATACCAAGCAAACCCAAGCGGCACTGTGCCAGCCATCAGATCAGTCCCGAACTGCGCGATATTGCGATAGGGCACATGAGTAAGTTTGACGCCAGCAACCTGCGCAAAATATTCACCTGCAAGATGCTGCGACGAACCAATGCCAACCGAACCATAATTGAGCGCACCGGGTTCTTTTTTTGCACGCTCAATCAAATCTTTGATCGATTTTACGCCGAGCTCCTTGCTCGCTGTCACAACGATCGTGAAGCTGGCAAATGGCGAAATCATAACGAGGTCTTTTTGTGGGTCGTAACCTAATTTGTCATAGAGGGCGAGATTTGCCGCCATCGGCCCGGACGCTGCTCCCAGAAGCGTATATCCATCGGGCGCCGAGCTTGCAGCCAAAGCCGTTCCGAGGTTGCCGCCGGCGCCAGGCTTGTTGTTGACAACGATTGGCTGCCCCAAAATATCTGACATCTTTGCGAAAACTATACGGCTCACGACGTCGCTGGCGCTTCCGCCGGCGAACGGCATGATCACAGTTACGGGCCGGTCCGGGTAGTTTTGTGCACTTGCACCCCCTGCAAAGACAAAGCTGCAAAAGCCAAGTCCAGCGGCAAGCAGCAGCTTTCTGTATGAAAGCATCACTATCTCCC
>JBOHJU010000353.1:0-2541 GCA_050728755.1 Methylocella sp. | reverse complement strand
GCAGGCTCAAGGATTTCCGGCGGATCGCAACAAGATACGACAAACTCGCGCAAAACTTCTTTTCGGCCCTCTGCTTTGTCGCTACCTTAGCTTATTGGATCTGAATGAATTGAGTCCGGACCCTAGGAGATTGCAAGCTGGATATCGCCAATGGCACAGAAATATTTTGGAACGGACGGCATTAGGGGCATCGCCAATGCGGCGATCACGCCGGAACTCGCCATGAAGGTCGCCCAGGCGACGGGAGTCATGTTTCAACGCGGCGAATATCGCCATCGGGCGGTGATCGGCAAGGACACCAGGCTTTCCGGCTATATGATCGAAAATGCGTTGGTCGCGGGATTCACCTCGGTCGGCATCGATGTCTTGCTGCTCGGGCCGGTGCCGACGCCCGCCGTTGCCCTGCTCACCCGTTCGATGCGGGCGGATGCCGGCGTCATGATATCGGCCTCGCATAATCCTTACGAAGACAATGGCATCAAGTTGTTCGGCCCGGACGGATTTAAATTGCCGGACGCGATCGAAGCGAAAATAGAGGCGGTCCTCGATCAGCCGTCCTTGCTCAAATTAGCGAAGCCCGCCGACATCGGCCGCGCCATGCGGGTCGAGGGCGATCGCGCCCGCTACATCGAATTCGCCAAGCGTACCCTGAAACGCAACCTTACGTTCGATGGTTTGCGAATCGTCGTCGATTGCGCCAATGGCGCCGCCTACAAGGTCGCCCCCGAAGCCTTATGGGAATTGGGCGCCGACGTCGTGCCGATCGGCGTCGAACCGGATGGATTCAACATCAATCGGGAATTCGGTTCCACCGCGCCAGGAGCGCTTGTCAAGAAAGTCCGGGAAGTGCGGGCGGATATCGGCATCGCGCTCGACGGGGATGCCGACCGCGTGCTTATCGTCGACGAGGCCGGGAAACTTGTCGATGGCGACCAATTGTTGGCCGCGATCGCGCAAAGCTGGAACGAAGAGGGAAGATTGGCGCGGCCAGGCATTGCCGCGACGGTTATGTCGAACCTCGGCCTCGAACGCTATCTCGAAGGACACGGGCTGTCGCTCGCGCGTACCGCGGTCGGCGATCGGTATGTGCTCGAACACATGCGGAGCCAAGGGTTTAATCTCGGCGGCGAGCAATCCGGCCATATTATCCTCTTGGATCATTGCACGACCGGCGACGGACTCGTTGCCGCCTTGCAAGTCTTGGCAATTGTCAAGAGCCAAGACAAACCGGTGAGTCAGGTCTGCCGCCGGTTCGATCCGGTGCCGCAAGTATTGCAGAATGTGCGATACAAGGCCGGACAGCCTTTGACGGATGCAGGCGTCATGCGCGCCATCGAGGATGGCCGTGCGAAGCTCGGCAAAAGCGGCCGCCTCGTCGTGCGCGCGTCTGGCACGGAACCGGTCATCAGGGTCATGGGCGAAGGCGACAAGCTCGATCTTGTCGCGAGCGTCGTCGATGACGTTTGCGCGGCGCTCACCGCCTTGCCGGAGGCGGCGTGACGGAAAAAGACGGCCGGTTCACCGCCCGGCGCGATGGTGCGGCGATGGCCTGAACATCGCGCGGCACCCTGGGCTGAGCTTGGATTTCTGGCGCGCCATGCAACTGGTTACCCGCGCCTCGTCAGGAATCTCATCCGGGCAGAGACGGTAAGCGTCATCCTCACATGCCGTCTGCTGCTCTGACCGCAGGTCGGATTGGCTGAGCGCGGGGCTTGTCATGAACAGTGAGAGGACGGCCAAGGGGAGCGCGGATTTCATTTGCATTGCGATGGGCCCTTCCCATTGAAAGATGCGGGTGACGGCGCCAGGGCAATCGGGCGAACAGGTTCCTCATCCTGAGGAGCGAGCAAAGCGCGCGTCTCGTCCTTCGATAAACTCAGGATGAGACTGAAGCCTCTCCCTCGTCCTTCGAGACGGCTCCTTCGAAGCCTCTCTCCGGTCGCCCGCTTCCATTGCGTTCGCTTTGCGAACCGCTTCGCTCGCAACGGAACCTCGGGCTTCCTTTCGCTCAGGATGAGGGAGAGGAATTTAGCCATTCACCCGATTGCCCTGGTGACGGCGTTATCTTGTATTGAACATGATCTGGTTTAAGTAATCCCTATCACGTCCAAAGCGCTCGTTTCGAAAGATTCTTTATCGCAGGGTTCATGCTCCAGCTGCCATGTCTCGATAAGTTAGAATGCCGCGCGACGAGCCAAATCGGAGCATCAATTGCTTGGCGCCCGCCGCCGGATCGTCAAGTGCCGCCTGGCGTCAAGTCTGCCCCTGTTTTTCTGACGAGGCAACGTATTTGCGCCAGCCTTCGGCGCGAAGCCGGCAGGCGGGACACGAACCGCAGCCGTAGCCCCAATCGTGCCTTATCGCGCGCTCGCCGAGGTAGCAGCTATGCGTCGACTCCACGATGAGATCGACGAGAGGGGCTCCGCCGAGCGTTTCCGCGAGGCGCCAGGTCGCGGCCTTGTCGAGCCACATTAAAGGAGTTTCAAGAACAAAACGAGTATCCATGCCGAGATTCACGGCGAGTTGCATGGCTTTCATGGT
>JBOHJU010000352.1:0-2588 GCA_050728755.1 Methylocella sp. | reverse complement strand
TAGGTTCACGGCGCGCCCACGCTCGACCCCGGCGGCATCGTCGATCGCCGCGCGATGCGTTTCCATGCCGGCGGCACGGCCTGGAACCATGTGGCGATGGATCAGGCTATCCTAGATGCGGGCCTTGCGCCTGATGAAATATCGCACGAGCGCACCGGCATCATCATGGGCTCGGGCGGGCCTTCGACGCGCACTCTCATCGAGGCCGCGGATACCGCGCGCGCCAAGGGACCGAAAAAGATCGGTCCTTTCGCGGTGCCGAAGGCGATGTCCTCGACCGCCTCGGCGACGCTTGCCACCTGGTTCAAGATCAAGGGTGTCAATTACTCGATCTCGTCGGCCTGCGCGACCTCCAACCACTGCATCGGAAATGCCTATGAGATGATCCGATACGGCAAGCAGGACGTGATGTTCGCGGGCGGCTGCGAAGAGCTCGATTGGACCCTCTCGGTTCTGTTCGATGCGATGGGCGCGATGTCCTCGGCTTTCAACGGCCGTCCCGCGTGCGCCTCCCGCGCCTATGATAAGAACCGGGACGGATTCGTCATCGCCGGCGGCGCGGGGGTATTGGTGCTGGAGGAATTGGAGCACGCCCGCGCGCGGGGCGCGAAAATTTATGCCGAGATCGCCGGATACGGCTTGACCTCGGACGGCTATGATATGGTCGCGCCTTCCGGCGAAGGCGCGGTGCGCTGCATGCGCATGGCGCTCGAAAATGTGGGGGCGCCGATCGATTACATCAATCCCCATGCGACTTCGACGGAAGTTGGCGATTTGAAGGAGATCGAGGCGATCAGAACCGTCTTCGGAGCGGCCGGAAAGTGTCCCCCGATCGCCGCGACAAAATCCTTGACCGGCCATTCCCTCGGCGCCACCGGCGTGCAGGAAGCTATCTACTCGCTGTTGATGATGCAAAACGGATTCATTTGCGAAAGCGCGAACATCGAAGAGCTCGATCCGGCTTTCGCGGATATGGACATTGTGCGCAAGCGCCGCGACGGCGTGCGATTGGGTGCCGTCTTATCGAATTCCTTTGGCTTCGGCGGCACCAACGCCAGCCTCGTTTTGAAGCATGTCGATGCCTGAGGCGCGGGCGGCGGACAACAAAGGATTGATGTCCGGCAAGCGCGGCCTCGTCATGGGGGTCGCGAACGATCATTCGATTGCCTGGGGCATCGCCAAGGCCGTGTACGATCAAGGCGCGGAACTCGCCTTCACCTATCAAGGCGAAGCGCTCGGCAAGCGCGTCCGGCCGCTGGCCGAAAGCCTCGGCGCGGCGCTCATTTGTCCTTGCGACGTCGAGGACTCGTCCTCGATCGACGCGGTTTTCGCGGCTATCGAGAAAAAGTGGAACGGCCTTGATTTCGCGGTTCATTGTATCGCCTATTCCGATCGCGCCGGATTGAAGGGGCGCTATGCCGATACGACGCGGGAAAATTTTTCCCGCACGATGCTGATTTCCGCTTTCTCCTTCACCGAAATCGCCCGCCGCGCCGCCGCCCTCATGCGGCCGGGCGGCGCGCTTTTGACTCTGACTTTCGCGGCCGCGAACCGGGTCATGCCGAACTACAATGTCATGGGCGTCGCCAAGGCGGCGCTGGAGGCGAGCGTGCGCTATCTCGCTGCAGATTACGGCCCGCAAGGCATAAGGGTGAACGCCATTTCGGCGGGTTTGATCCGCACCTTGGCCGGGGCGGGGATCGCCGACGGGCGGGTTATGTTCAGGTTCCAGAAGGCGCATGCGCCGCTGCGCCGCGGCCTCGATCTTTCCGACATCGGCGGCGCCGCGCTTTATCTACTGTCCGATCTTTCGAGCGGCGTTACCGGCGAAATCCATTACGTGGACGCCGGCTACAACATCGTTCTTTTTCCGCATCCAGACAGCTTGAAGGCGGAAGCCGCGGCGGGATAGCGGGCCATGGTTTCCGGCCTGCCCTTGTGCCCTTGTAAAGCGAGGCTCGCCCATGTTATCTGCGCCTCGCCTATTGAAAGGCTGCGGAGAGGTGGCTGAGCGGTTGAAAGCACCGCACTCGAAATGCGGCGTAGGCGCAAGCCTATCGGGGGTTCGAATCCCCCCCTCTCCGCCAGGCCATTGTTAATCGGTTCCCCTAAGCACTTACAGTTGTAGATTAACAAGACGTGTCTCGGCCTTATTCGGGGAGGGTTTGATGGCGGTTCGCCTGAAGGCCTGCAGCGCCGGATTATGACTCGCCGCGGCGAGGGCGCCCATGAACATCGCCGCATGTAAGCGCGCCACAAAGCTTCGCCTTCGCGTCTTATCAAGGTTGCCTCGATCCGGGCCGAGGTTTTGCCGCGCACGCGAACCCCACAAAACCCCGCGCAGATGACCCGCGTGTCGTTGACGGCGAGAACGTCGCCGGGCGCAAGTTGATCCGGCAGGTCGAGCACCGCGCGATCCATTGTCGGTCATGACGCGGGCGACCTTCACCCCCAGACCGGAGTAATAGGCGACGGCGGCTTTCAAGAAGGCCGTGGCGCTGACGGCGCAGGGCGATGATCTCATCGGCAACAAGGAGTGGGGTCGGGCGATGGAGTGCGCGCGGCCGCGACGACCGGTCCTGCAAACC
>JBOHJU010000351.1:0-2600 GCA_050728755.1 Methylocella sp. | reverse complement strand
TTGCTGGTGTGCAAGGCGCTCTCCAAGACGAACAACACCTCGGACTTCGGAACCGGACGTCCCGAGGAAAGGCTGATGGTTCCTTGCACCCGCGGATCAATCGAATAACCCACCCCGAGTATGTCGCCCAAAATGACTTTCGCCACGGCGCTCACGGGACTGTCTTCGAAGTTCAGATTGACGCCTTCGCCAGCGGCCGTGCTCGCGCCAGGGTCTGGGTCAGGGGAGGCAGCCGCCGGGCCCCTGGCTTGCCCGCCCGAGCTCCCGTAAAATAGCTGGGGCCTGTTTGGCCCAGATCCCGTATTGGCGGTGGCAGTTGATTGAGGAAACCGCGGCTGCAAGTCGGCGGCGCGAATCTGGTCCATCGCGTCCGGCGGCTCATTGGCACCTACCGGCGGGGGAATCGTGCAAGCGGCAAGCATCGCGCTCGGAAATACAAATAACGCCGCCGCCTTCGCGCCGCGGCGGAAACCCCAAAACCGGACCAGGAGCCTTAACGAAAACAGAGACATCAATCTCGGTCCGATCGCGCATAACAAACAACGCAAGAATTTTGCACCGGGCTGTACCCTGAGACAACTTGTACTTAAAAAAAAGCATTCCCCTGAAATATTTAAATCTTTTTTTCCTAATGGAGGAAAGTTGCGCGAAACTTCGCGAATGCCAGGTGACACGGTCGCGTACGGTGAGGCGAGCCTTCACGTCTTTTGCGAATGAGCTATATCTCGTGTCCCAGGATAATGTCATCAAAATGGCTTGGCGGGCCAAAGATGGCGCTCCGCCCACCCGCCGCTCGATGCGGGTTTGTTGCATTACCGGCGTTGCTTGTCTCATCGGCGGCGAGTTTTGGGGGCTGACCTTGCCGGCCGGGTCGCTGCCAGCAGTCCGGCCGCGAGAGCTGGGTCCGCGGCCGGAACCCCTTCCCGCGAAGGGATAAGGGGAGCGGCCGCTTGTTCTTGGGTTAACCAGTCCGCGTCGCGCAGCCCTTGGCTTCGTCCGGTTTGTCGAAGACGAAACCCTCGTAGAATTCGGCCACTGGAACATCGATGCCGATTTCGGGCGTGGCGAGGATGGCGCCGCCGCGAAAAACATGGCCGGTCCAATCGCCGCCGGCGCGGGCGAACCGGCGGCCTCGATTTTCAGATCACTGCCAAGAAAATTGCCCGGCTTCCCGCGTAATCTGCCGGTGAGAGACGGCGAGATTACATTGGATGGCGGCATGGGCACGGGATCCGCCGGTCATGGCGACGGGCTGGAAACCATCGAACTCGTAGCGGAATTCCTGGCACAATTCCCATTCGAGGAATTCAGGCAGGGTCATGGATTTGCGGAAGGCAAGGTTCATGGCGGAACGTTTACCACATCGGCCGGCTGGCCGGTAGCGGGCGGCCCAGCAGGGCGGCGATTGCCTCGCCCGCGCCCGGCCGTCATATCTAAACAGGTACAGCCTGCTGGCGCACGGGGAACTCGGCGGCTGCCGCTGCGTCTTCGGCTGAGAATGCGCCGTGAGTCCAAACCGTGTTTCCCACCTGCCCCGGTTATCCGCGGGGCGCGCCGGCCGGCAAGGTTTCGCGGCGTAAGCGCGGCGGCCGGCATTTTAAAGCGATTGGGCCTATTGCCGGCTGGCTTTCTGGGAGAGCCGCGCGTCTTGCAAGGCGTCGCGGATCCGCGATCCGCACCCCCCAATCAGGGGGTGCGCCCGGGCCGCTCTTGTTGCAGTTTAGGTTGTTTAGAGGTGGCCGAGAGGAATTGGCAAGAACGTTATTCAATATTCAATATTCTTTATTACGCCGCATAGGACATTCGTCGGATGCGCTGCGGCAAAAATGAGTTTTTTGTAACGGAACCGTTACTGCTTGGGAAAAACACCGGTGACGTTGCGTCACCAATTCGCGGGAGGGAGAAATGGTCGACAGAAATGAATCTCTGCGCATTGCAACATTCAATATCGTTATCGCGGCAATGTCGGTTTCATTAGCTGCAGTGGCACAGGCACAAGAGATCTCGGCACTGGAGCCTTCGAGCGCCACGAAGCCCGCCGAAGCCAGAATCGTTGCCACGGAATTTAAATTTACTCCGGCAACGGTTTTGGTCGGCGCCGGGCGGGCGGTCACGCTGGTTCTCGACAACAGCGGGGCTGAAACGGAGCACGGCCTCTTCTTGCCGGCTTTCGGTATTCGCTTGCAGGCAAAGGTCGGCGAGATCGCCCGCAAGATTACCGTGTTCGCGAAGCCCGGAGACTATGAATTCATTTGCGATCTGCCAGGCCACCGCGACGCGGGCATGAAGGGCACGCTGATCGTCGTCGACCGTTGAGCGGCCCTCCGGTTATGATCTATATTTACCTCTTCCTTTCGTTTGGATTCTCCTTTGCTCTGACATGGGGGGTGGCAGTCCTAAGGTGCCGCCGTGAACGTGTGCTCCGGCGCCTTCATGAGGAGACTACGCCCGAGCGCATCCAGGCGATCGCCATGCTCAGCTCCTTTTTTATGTAGGCCGCAAACCCCGGTCGGCGACGGTGCGAGCCCCAAGCGAGCGCCGACCGGTGGGGGGTTATAGGGGTTGATTCGAAGCGACCAGCGAGGGGGAATGCTGACGGT
>JBOHJU010000350.1:0-2630 GCA_050728755.1 Methylocella sp. | reverse complement strand
TGCGGCGCGATCTTCGCCCATTGCCGGTCGTTGAACCAAACCAAATGCGATTCCCTCGGTTAGCCTCCAAATCGGTTGACCAACCTCTTGAATCAAAACATGGTTAATCAGGTCTTAACCCTAGTCGCATGGACAATGACCCGTGGTGAGGAGCGTCATCGCGAGGCGCGACGCGACGAAGCAATCCAGAAGCGCCGGAAGAGGAATAGATTGCTTCGCTTGGCTGGCAATGACGGGGTCGGCATGGGTTCTCAATTAGATAGGTATTAGGCCTTGGAGAGGAACTTTAGCCCGCGATGGTGATCGTTGCCTCGCGTCCGATCAGACGGCCGAGCTGCCTCAAACGGTTTTGCAGCCGTTCGCTTGCGAGATCGGCGAATTTTCGCGGTAAGTTTAAAATTAGTTTGCTTTTGGCACAGGCGAGGGGCGTCAAGGGCAACATTCCGGGCATGGCGCCCGAAATAACGTAGGCGGCGCGGGTCGCGGCGGCGAGAATACGCGCCCTGTCGAGCATCCGCGTGGAAACAAGCGCGCGGAGCTGCGGACTGACGTCCGCGTCGAGCCCCAGATAGCGAAAGGACGCCGCGAGCGCGAGGAAAGAACGGCCAGGATGATCGACACCGAGAAAAGCGGCGTTCTCAACGATATTGATGCTTTCCTCAGTGCGGTGGTCTGGATGGGCGCGCCAACTGACATCGGCCAAAAGGCAAGCGGCACGGCGGAGCCGGCGTTCTTCCGGGGATTCCTCGACGTGCATGGACTTCATGAACCCGCCGGTCCAATCGCAGAGCTCTCCGGCATGGCCGGGGGCGCGCGCGAAAAGCCGGTTGAATTGAGCCGCCGCGACGAGCAACGGATCTTGCCGGCGCTGCTCCATGTCGAGCATTTCATAAAGAAGACCTTCCCGCACGCCGGTCGTCGAAATCATGACTTCGCGCGGCCGCGCCCGGCGAATGATCTCCTCAAGCACGACCGCGCCATAGGCAAGAAACGGCCGCCGCGCCGCGTTGACCGAGTCGATCGAAATCAGCGTCTCGGTGTTCGCTCGTTCGACAAGGCCCGCGAAATCGGCAGCGTCGGGGGTGGGGATGACATAGCCGTGGGTCACGCCGAGCGGATAATTGCGTTGGCTCATGTGCAGCTTGGCTAGCGCCCGCCAGGTGCCGCCGACCGCATAGAAAGTCCGTCCCGCGAGCCGCTCGGCAATGCGCGACCCGGCCAATGCCTCGCGGACAATTCTGACCGCCGTGCGCGGCGACCGTCTCGATGCGTCCATCAGGGTGAGACCGCCAAGCGGCAGGCTTGTGCCCTTCCCCGCGTGCGTGCCTTTGACGTCGATCAATTCGAGCGAGCCGCCGCCGAGATCGCCGACGACGCCATCCGGGTGGTTGATGCCGGCGATGACCCCAAGTCCCGAAAGTTCCGCCTCCCGGATGCCCGATAAAAGCATCACCGGGGCGCCGATCGCTTCCGCCGCGGCGGCGACAAATTCGGCTCCGTTCAAGGCGTCGCGGGCGGCGGCGGTTGCAAGAACGTGCGGGACGGACACGCCCATGATATCGCTCAAGACCCGGAAGCGGCGCAGGGCCGCGAGCGCCTTCTCGACGCCGGCTTTCGGGAGACGGCCGGTGGTTGCCACGCCCTTGCCAAGCGCGCACAGCGATTTCTCGTTGAAAATCGGGCGGGGCGAGCGGCTCAAACATTCGTAGACAACGAGACGAACCGAGTTCGACCCGACGTCGACGATCGCAATTGGTTTTTTAGCTTGCGCTGGCGCCGCGGCCTCCTCGCGATTCTCGAGCATTGAGCGCTTAGCGGCCATCCAGCCGCTTAAGGAGGGTTTTTGGACTCGAATGCTTGAGGGATTTTCCACGGCCGGACAAACTGGGGTTGGTCATGAAGTAGGAATGTGCATTGAACGGCTCTTCGCTTTCTGGCGCTCTTATGCGCGCGCTTGAACCGTCCGGCAAGACCCGGTAGCTCTGCTGATTATCGATCAGATTGGCGACCATGATCTGACCAAGGATCTGTTCATGCACGGTGGGATTGAGAATCGGCAACAGCGCCTCGACTCTGCGGTCGAGATTGCGCGGCATCAGGTCGGCGGACGAAATATAGACATGCGCCTTGGGATGCGGCAGAGCGTGGCCGCCGCCGAAGCAATAAACCCGGGCATGCTCGAGAAACCGGCCGACGATCGATTTAACCCTTATGTTTTCGGACAGCCCCTCGACGCCCGGCCGGAGGCAGCAGATGCCGCGTACGATGAAGTCGATAATTACTCCCGCATTGCTCGCCGCGTAAAGAGCATCGATGATCTCGGGATCGACGAGGGCATTGCACTTTGCCCAGATCGCGGCGGGCTTGCCGGCTTTGGCGAAGGCGATCTCCTGCCCAATATGTTCGAGAAGCCGCTGCTTGAGCGAAATCGGCGAAACCGCCATCCGTTCGAGCTCGGCCGGCTCGGCATAGCCGGTGATATAATTGAAGATCCGCGAGACGTCGCGTCCGATCGCCGGATCGGCGGTAAAGAACGAAATGTCGGTATAGATCTTCGCCGTCACCGAATGGTAATTGCCGGTGCCGACATGGCAATAGGTGACGAGGGAGCCTGCTTCGCGGCGCACGAC
>JBOHJU010000349.1:0-2630 GCA_050728755.1 Methylocella sp. | reverse complement strand
AGCCTGATATAATAGCCGCCTTCGTGCATCTGCATCGGCGCGTGCGGCGCCGGCTTGAGCGAGGCCACCGGCCATCCGAACGGCGTGGAGCGCACGCCGAGCGCGATATCGGCGATATCGGCGACGATCGCCGAAGCCGTCGCCTCGCCCCCCGCGCCGGGGCCGGCAAGGGTCAGCTCATGCACCGCGTCGGCGTCGATCGTGACCGCGTTGGTGGCGCCCATCACCTGGGCGATCGCCGAGGATTTGGGCACCATGGTCGGATGCACGCGCTGTTCGATGCCAAATGGAGTGCGCTGCGCGACACCGAGAAGCTTGACGCGGTAGCCGAGTTCCGCCGCCGCTTCGAGATCGGCAAGCGTGATCGACTCGATGCCCTCGATGGCGATCGCCGCTGGATCGATGAGGGTGCCAAAGGCAAGCGAGGTCAGGATCGCGAGCTTATGCGCCGTGTCGAAACCGCCGATGTCGAAGGCGGGATCGGCTTCCGCATAGCCAAGCCTTTGCGCCTCGCCCAGGCAGCTCGTGAAGGACAGGGATTCCTGTTCCATTCGTGTCAGGATGTAATTGCAGGTGCCGTTGAGGATGCCATAGATGCGCTCGATGGAATTGCCAGCCAGTCCCTCGCGCAGGGTTTTGACGATCGGAATGCCGCCCGCGACCGAAGCCTCGAAGGCAAGCGCGACGCCCTTTTCCTCGGCGAGCGCGGCGAGCCGCATGCCGTGCTTGGCGAGCAGCGCCTTATTGGCTGTGACGAAGGATTTGCCCGCGCCGAGAGCGGCTTCCGCGGCCGCAAGCGCGGCGCCCTCATCGCCCCCAATCAGTTCGACGAAAAGATCGATGCCGGGGGACCGTGCCATAGCCACGCAATCGTCGAACCAGGCAAAGCTCGCGAGATCGATCCCCCGCTGCTTGGCCTTGTGGCAGGCCGAAACTCCGGTAAGCGCGATTTGCCGGCCTGTCCGGCGCCGCAGCGCCTCGGCCTGCCTGCCGAGCAGCGTTATAACCGCGGCTCCAACGGTGCCGAGACCGGCAATGCCGATGCGCAAGGGAGGCGGCATGGATGCAAAGCCCGCGAAGCCGGAGGGTGGGAGGCGGCAAAAAGCGGCGGCAGAACGGCTCTTTGCCCGATTTTCGCGCTGCGAGCAAGGCCGCGCGGGCCCCCGCGAGAGCAACCGCGCGCCCGCCGATGCCAACAAAGACGCGATCTTGCAAAAGATCGTCGATCTGGCGTCGCGGCGTTGACCAAAAGGAGGGCTTCCACCGGCGTGCGTATTGCTGTTTTATGAGGCCATGAAACGGTGCGCGTCATCGATTGGAATCGGCCGGGATCAAATGATTTCCTGCTCGCGAGCCAAGTCTGGTTCGCGGGCGATCTCTACGCCAAGCGGGCGGACCTCGCCGGCTTCGTCAACGGATTGCCGCTTCTCTTCATCGAACTGAAAGCATCGTGGAAGGCGATGGCCGACGCTTACAATGGCAACCTCGGCGACTATCGCACGACGATTCCGCATGTCTTCGTGCCAAATGCCTTCGTGATCTTGTCGAACGGACTCGATGCGGTGCTCGGCGGCGCGCAGGCTCCGCTCGAATATTTCAACGAGTGGAAGCGCGTGGACGACGAGGACGAGCCGCGCGTTGTCAGCCTCGACACTTTGATCAAAGGCACTTGCCGTCCCGCGCGCTTCCTCGACATCATCGAAAATTTCATCGTGTTCGAGGAAGGCGAGCACGGCCTCGTCAAGAAGCTGGCAAAAGCCCATCAGCTGCTCGGCGTCAATCGCGCGATCGCCGCGGTCGAAAAGATCAAGGAGAATAGAGGCCGGCTTGGCGTCTTCTGGCACACGCAGGGCTCGGGCAAGAGCCTGTCGATGCTGTTTTTTGCCCGCAAGGTGCTGCGCAAAAAGCCGGGCGACTGGACATTTTTGATCGTCACCGACCGCACCGAGCTCGACGATCAGATCGCGGGCACCTTTTCCGCGTGCGGCGCTCTGGGCAAGAACCGGCGGGACGTGCAGGCATCGAGCCGGGAACATCTAAAAGAGCTACTGCGCGGCAACGAGCGGTTCATTTTCACGCTGATCCAAAAATTCGGGACTGCGCGCGGCGAAGTTTTCCCGGTTTTGTCGGAGCGCTCGGACATCATTGTCATCACCGACGAGGCGCACCGCAGCCAATACGACATGCTCGCGGCCAATATGCGCGCCGCCCTGCCGAACGCCGCCTTCATCGGCTTTACCGGAACCCCGCTGATCGCGGGCGAGGGGGAGCGGACGCGCGAGGTTTTTGGAGACTATGTCTCGATCTACGACTTTGCTCAGTCCGTCGCGGACGGGGCGACCGTGCCGCTATACTACGAGAGCCGGCTGCCCGAGCTGCACATCACCAACGAGGAGTTGGGCGACGAGATCGATCGCGTCATCGACGACGCCAATCTAACCGAGGAGGAAGAAGACGCGCTCGCGCGGCGCTTTGCCAAGCAATACCAGCTCATCACCAACGACGACCGGCTAGAGAAGATCGCGGCCGATCTGGTGCGGCATTTTTCGGGGCGCGGCTATCGCGGCAAGGCAATGCTCGTCGCCATCGACAAGGCGACCGCGATCCGCATGCACGACAAGGTCCGGCGC
>JBOHJU010000348.1:0-2637 GCA_050728755.1 Methylocella sp. | reverse complement strand
CGTCCGTCATGGCCTCCCCGTCGAGGAGGCGGGCGACAAAGCGAAGGCGCTCTTCCATCACCGAACTCACTTTCCACGGCATCCACACCTCCTGCTTGCCAGAGCAAACAAAAAGTGTAACCCATGCGTCCGCTACGAAATGTCACCTATGTCTACGGCCGCTCACCGGCGTCCGCGAGGCCGAAGCCGGGTTCGAATCGCCGGAGCCTTGTTTGCGCAGTTGCGAGCACCGTCTCCACCAATTGCCGCGCAGGCGGGCGGCAGCGATCTCGCCGCGAGGTGCGCCACGGAGCAAGTTGTCTTGTGGATGTTTGCCGCGGGTGTCAGCTGATCGAGGCAAGCGCACCCTCGCAGGCAACTATGTTGCGAACCTGAAAAGCGAGCGGCCTGGCGAACGCTTCCTGGATGCAGACTGGCGGCAAGTTTGCGCCGGGCGAAAGCCATTTGGCGAGAGACAACCATGGAAAAGGGGAAGGTGTCCCGCGGCGTTCCCGGCAATCCATTCCGATTGATTATCCCTGGCCGCATGTGTACTGACACGTCGGCAGCCGACGAAACTCAAGCCGGGCGCGTCTTGCGGAGTTTGCCATGCGAAAAACGTCCAGATTTGGATCAATATCCAGCAACGCATCCCTATCGGCGGGGGTTTTTCTCGCCGCGCTCGCCCTCGGCGGCTGCACTCAAACCTCTGGCTTCTTTGGACCAGTTGCGGCTGTGGGGCCCCGGTCGCCGGCTCCGCCGGACTGGCCGAAATTGCCCGAGGGCGCTGCCTGCACCCATGATCTTACCCACTATCAAACCGTTCTTGACGCCGACGTCCACACTGGAAATGTCAACCGGGCGGTGTACGATCAAATCGAAACCGATCTTAGCCGTGCGGCCAACGCATGCGCGGCAGGCCATGATGGCGAGGCGCGCGCGATCATTCGTTCGACGAAACTACGGCACGGCTATCACGCTTCGTCGTGAGGACAACGCGCGGTGTCCGCACCCCTCGGCGGCGCAAAAAGCGTGGCGTGAGCGCCCCGAATAAGTTTCAACGTCCGGCTTTGGGAGGCTGCAATCCCGGCAAGCCTTCGGCGCCAGTCTTGCCGGGGAAGGTTTTGGTCATTACGTGAAGCTGGCCTTGCTCGCGCGCGTCCCCTCATTTCGAGTAAGCATCATGGCTCGGTCACGCCGGTCGCCGCCCCGCCTTGAAGCCACGGGCGCGCGCTTTCTCATTGTCGAGGCCCCCTATTACGAAGATATCGCCGCGCTGCTGTTAGAGGGTGCGAAAGCCGCGTTTGCCAAGGCGGGAGCCTCCTTCGACCTCGTCGGCGTGCCAGGCGCGCTCGAAATCCCGCTCGCCATGGCGATCGCGCTCGATCATGCCGCGGCCTCGAAACGCCCTTTCGACGGGGCTGTGGCGCTCGGTTGCGTCATTCGCGGCGAGACCCATCATTTCGAGATCGTCGCCAACGAAAGCGCGCGCGCCTTGATGCAGATTTCCGTTGCGCGAAAACTCGCCTTCGGCAATGGCGTTTTGACCGTCGATACCAAGGACCAAGCCTTGGCGCGCGCCGACCCCCAACAAGGCGACAAAGGTGGCGAGGCCGCGCGGGCAGCTCTTTCGATCCATCGGCTGAGGCTTGGCCTAAACTTTGTAATCGGCGCGTCCTGATGGCCAGTGCTGACCGGCGTTCCGCCGCCCGCCTCGCCGCCGTTCAGGCTCTCTATCAAATGGAGGTCACCGGGAAAGGCTTGAAGGAGACCCGCGCCGAATTCGAATCGTTCTGGATCGGCACTGAAATCGAGGGTGTGCAATATAGGCAAGCGGAAACCGCGTTTTTCAGCGATATTCTGACCGGCGTTGTCGCCGCCCAGGGTCCGATCGACCGGTCGATCGACAAGGCCTTGGCTGCGGGGTGGCCATTGGCGCGGATCGACTCCGTCATGCGCGCGATTTTGCGCGCGGGCGCCTATGAATTGAAACAGCGCGCCGACGTTCCGGCGCGGGTCTCGATCAAGGAATATGTCGATATCGCCGGCGCCTTTTTTGGCGCCGAGGAAGCCGGAATGATCAATGCGGTGCTGGATGCCCTGGCGCGCCGGTGCCGGGCGGCGGAATTCGAGCCTCGCGAGTAAAATTGCAAATCGATGTCGCGCCCTTCCGAAGACGAGTTGATCGCGGCCTACTTCGCACCGCTCGCGGGGCCGGGGGCCTTTGGCCTGCAGGACGATGCCGCGATTCTCGCCCAAAAACCGGGCCATGACATCGCCGCGACCAAGGATATGTCGATTGGCGGAGTGCACTTCTTTATGGATGATCCGCCGGGCGCGGTCGCCCGCAAGGCCTTGCGGGTGAACCTCTCCGATCTTGCCGCCAAGGGCGCGGAGCCTGCCGGTTTTCTTCTCGGGCTTGCCTTGCCCGAGGATTGGACGGAGCATTGGCTCGCGGGTTTCGCGCAAGGGCTTGGCGCTGATGCCTCGGCCTACAAATGTCCGCTGCTCGGCGGCGACACCGTGAAGAGTCCCGGGCCGCTCATCGTCTCGATAACCGCGTTCGGCATCGTCCCGGCGCAAAAAATGGTCGTTCGCGCAGGCGTCGCTTCGGGCGACATCCTTTATGTGACTGGGACTATCGGGGACGCCGCTTTG
>JBOHJU010000347.1:0-2643 GCA_050728755.1 Methylocella sp. | reverse complement strand
ATGTCCTGATCATGGGCCACATTCTGCACGACTGGGATCTTTCGCAGAAACGCATGCTGCTGGAGAAAGCCTTTGCTGCGCTTTCCAAGGGCGGAGCGCTCATTGTTTATGAATCGATCATTGACGACGAGCGGCGCGAGAATGCGTTTGGCCTATTGATGAGCCTGAACATGCTGATCGAAACGACGGGCGGCTTCGATTTCACGGGAGCCGACTGCCAGGCTTGGATGCGCGAGGCGGGGTTCTCGCGAACCCGCGTCGAGCCGCTCGCCGGCCCGGACTCGATGGTCGTCGCGATCAAATAGGGCCGGATGCTGCGCATTGTCGCGGCATCCGATGATGCTCACCTTCGCAGCGGCATACGCTTCCGGCTACTCCGAAGGCTCGGGAGCGGCGCCCGCAATGCGTGGAAAGAGGCGGCGCCATTGCCGGTTCGACCAGAGGCGGAACCGGTCGAGGTAGAGATAAAGCACCGGCGTCGTGTAAAGGGTCAGAAGCTGGCTGACGATCAGCCCGCCGACGATCGCAATGCCGAGCGGGCGGCGGATCTCGCCCCCTTCGCCGAAGCTCACAAGCAGCGGGATTGCGCCGAAAATCGCGGCGAACGTCGTCATCATGATCGGACGGAACCGCAAAATACAAGCGCGAAAAATCGCGTCGCGCGGCGCAAGCCCGTCCGAGCGTTCCGCGTCAAGCGCGAAATCGATCATCAAAATCGCGTTTTTCTTGACGATGCCAATCAGCAAAATCACCCCGATCATCGCAATGATGCTGAACTCGGTGTGAAACATCAAAAGCGCGAGGACCGCGCCGACCCCAGCCGAAAACAAGGTCGAGAGAATGGTGATCGGATGGATGAAGCTTTCGTAAAGAATGCCGAGAACGATATAGACCGTGGCTAGCGCGGCGGGGATCAGCAAGAGCTCATTCGACAAGGACTGTTCGAATAAACGAGCGGTTCCTTGCACGCCGCCGCGGATCGTGGCCGGGGCGTGTAGCGCCTTCATCGCCGCCCGGATTTCCTTGGCCGCGTCGCCGAGCGATGCGCCGGGCGCAAGATTGTATGAGATCGTGCTCGCCACGAACAGGCCCTGGTGGTTGACCGCCAACGGCGTGTGGCCGGGCCGGAAATGGCTGAAGGCGGCGAGCGGAACCATAGTTTCCTTCGTTGTGCTGACGGGCGAACCGGCGGAAGTGCCCTGCTTGCCGGTATTGGCTAGCGCATTGGTTTGGGCGTTGCGTGCCTCGGCTCCCTCGCTATTCGCGGCTTGACTGGAAGCCGAATTGGAAGCGGTGGCTGATGACACCGGCGCGGGCGTGGCGGCGGTCCGTGTGACCGTTCCCGCCACCGCATTGGTGGTGGCCGTGCCGCTCGGGCTGGCGCCGGACGTGCTGACGTAGAGATCTTTCAAGATCGACGGATCTTGCCAATAGCGCGGGTCGACGACCATCACCACATGATATTGGTTGACCGCGCTGTAGATGGTCGAGACTTGGCGCTGTCCGAAAGCGTCGTAAAGCGTATTGTCGATCTGGCTTACGATGATGCCAAGACGGGACGCCGTGTCGCGATCGATGTCGATATCGGTTTCCAAGCCTTTCTGCTGCTGGTCGGAGTTGACATCGGCCAGGAGGGAGCTGTGTTGCAACGCCGCGAGGAGGCGCGATTCGAAGGAATAAACTTCGGCCGCGTCATCGCCTTGCAAGGTGTATTGGTATTGGGCATTGCTCAGCCGCCCGCCCATGCGGATATCCTGCACCGATTGCAGATAAAGACGCGCGCCCGGCACCTGCCTGAGCTTGCGGCGCAGGCGGGCGATCACCTCGTCCGCCGTCTCGCTGCGTTGGGACTCCGGCTTGAGGTCGATATAGACCGAGCCGGTATTGGTCCCCGAGCCCGAGCCGGTATAGCCCTTGACGCTGGCAATCGCCGGGTCGGCTTGCACGATCGCCTGTAGCTGCGCGAGTTTTAGCTGCATCGCCTGGAACGAGATCGCCTGGTCGGCCTGAATGGAGCCGTATAAGCGGCCGGTGTCCTGCTGCGGAAAGAAGCCCTTCGGCACGATTTTGAACAATACAACGTTAAGGCCAACAGTCGAAAGCAGAACCACCATCACCAAGATGCCGTGCCGCAGGGCCCAACCGAGCGTTCGCTCGTAGCCCTGCAGGACCTTGGCGAACGGATCGAACCGGCGCGCACGCGCCTCGGCAGCCGCGCGGGACTTTAGAAACTGCGCGCACATCATCGGCGTCGAGGTCA
Source organism: Methylocella sp. (assembly GCA_050728755.1). Lineage (GTDB taxonomy): Bacteria > Pseudomonadota > Alphaproteobacteria > Rhizobiales > Beijerinckiaceae > Methylocapsa. The sequence goes on along the minus strand of JBOHJU010000347.1, from coordinate 383 downwards.
AGGATAGGGCGAGCGAGATGACGATGGCGAGCGAAAGAGTGAGCGCGAATTCGCGAAACAGGCGGCCGACAATCCCGCCCATCAGAAGAATCGGAAGGAACACCGCGATCAACGAGATGCTGATCGACAGCACGGTAAATCCAACCTCCCGCGCGCCGGTCAGCGCCGCCTCGAGGCGCCCCCTTCCTGCGTCGGCGTGGCGCGAGATGTTTTCCAAAACCACGATCGCATCGTCGACCACGAAGCCGGTGGAGATAGTGAGCGCCATCAGCGACAAATTGTTCAAGCTGAAGTTCAGAAGATACATCGCGGCGAAAGTTCCGACGATCGAAACCAGCACGGCGACGCTTGGAATGATCGCGGCGCGAATATCGCGCAGGAAC
>JBOHJU010000346.1:0-2657 GCA_050728755.1 Methylocella sp. | reverse complement strand
ATGCGGGACAATTTTCGCCCATTGCCTGTCGTTGAACCAAAACAAATTCGCATCCATGGACTTGGCCTCCAAACCGGTTGACCAAGCCCTTGAATCAAAACATGGTTAATTAGGTCTTAACCCTAGAACGGTTGCTCAAACATGGGGTCTCGCAACGGCCCGGCAACTTTGCCAAAGCCGCGCCGCGGCGCCGCGGTCCAGGCGATGGCTCCGCCCAGTAAGAAGTTGGCGGGTTGCCCGTTTCACGGCGTTCGCGTGAAGCTAACAGCACATGTCACGCTTCGTCTCGCGGCGGTTTCCGCTCGACGTGGCGAAAGCCCCATTCGACAACCATTCCGGCTCCGGATTCGCCGTGGACGACGATCTGGGAGCAACTGCGCAGCCCATCCGGCGCCGCGAAAAAAATGCTGTCCTCAATATATGCCTGCCCGGCCGTTGTCTCGAAAAGCCAGCGTCTCCCGTTCGGCAAAACACACAGCACGGCACGGCCCTCGCGAATCCGCTTTAGGCGCACGTTCGGATGGATGTGAAAGCGCAAGGCAACGGCGCGTATATCAACCGGCCCGTCGGCCCCGGCGGCGTGCAAACGATCGGTGCCTTCGAGCATCTTGCCGTCTTTGTTGAGCGTGATGCGGCGTTCGTGGATTAAGCCGAATTGCGCTTCGTAACCATTATGCGCGAGAACCACCATTGTTCCCGAAGGCAGGTCGTGGCGCTCGACATCGACCTTGTTTGGACCGGCGACGATCTGATCGCCAAGCCATTTTTGCAATCCCGTGTGAGAGGCAAAACGGCACGAGGAGGTGTCGTCGATGATGAGTGTCGAATGGGCCGCCGTCATACGGGCCGCCTCGCGCGCCGGTGCGCGATTGGCATCCGGCGCGCCGCAATTGATGACGAGCCGCTGCATGCCAACTGAAAACTCGAAGGACGAACAGCCGGCATGCGCGCGATGGGAATAAGTTTGAGGCGGCGGGCGTCCCGCATCGATCAACGCAATGGCGTCGGCTGCCTCAAGGCGCTGATAGCCCGAGTGCCGTGCACTGGCGAGCGGCTGCGCCCGCGCGTCGTCATAGGCGAGGATCGTTGCAAGCAGTTCGGGCGGCGTGACGCCCATGCCGTTGAACAAGGCGAGCGTGCCGTCGCCATGCCGGAACAGCCGCAACATCGGCATCATGCGATCGATCGCGTTGAGGAGTTGGGCAGGGGGCTGTAACCCGCGTGCGGCAAAGGCCTGCCGCAAGGGAAGCAAATCTGGAAGCAAGTCGAGCAAGATCTCCGGATTACGGCTGGCGTGGCCGCCGTCCGGAAGAATTTGCCGGTCAAGCTCCTCGGCAAGTTGTTTCGTGCCTTTGCGGGTCGGCTTGCGGGCACCTTCCACGCAAAGACCGAGTTCGGCGAGGGCGATCGCGGCAATGAGGCGCGGTTCGCCAGCCAGCCCCGCGGCGATCTTGCGCTCCAGGAAAACCTGGGTGAGGCCGAGACCTTTCATGAAGCGGCGATAGAAGACGCGGTCGGCGCCATCGAGAATCACTGGGGATTGCGACAGAAAGGCAAGCATGCGCCGGGCCGCGACCTCGGGCTCCCATGCCGGAATCGGACCGGGCTTGCCCGCCAAGCTCAAAAAATCATCGACGAGGGCGCGGGCATTGGCGCGCGCCACGGCAGTGTCGGCAGCGCGCAGATGGCGGAGCCAGCCGAAACTCGCCAGAGCGCGCGCCCACGCGGCCGATCCCGGCTCCAGTTCGAACGGCGAGCGGCCATGCGCGTTGACGATCTTGCCGCCGAAAGCAAAATAGCCGGCGTAGATGTCCGCCGCGAGGGTCGGATCGCTGGTCCTTATATCTTGCGGCGCAATCAAGAGCCGCTCCGGCCCCCGCCGTCCTAGCCCGATGGCGGCACGCATGGGCGCACCGAGGCAGCGCCGCAAAGCCATTCCCGCGCGAGCCGCAAGGTATCCCGCAACGCGCAACCAGTCCTTGAATGTCGCGCCGGCCAGGGCTCAACTCCTCGATTTCACATGCCGGCACACGATGAAAGCGCGATGCGGCCGGTTTTTCCATGGGCGCACGATCGCCGGAAGCCCGGCGGTCCCCGCCTTTGGAGCAAGTCCCGAAAAAGTTGTTCGACTTTTTCGATAAGGACATGCTCCAACTCTTAGAATTTGAGCGATTCCTCTTCGATCACGCGATTCCACGTGATCGGGAAGCGCTCTAGCATTGAGTTATCGATAAAATTCCTATCGGGTTTATTAACCGTGGCGCAACAGGCGGGCGGCGAAGAAACCATCGAGGCCAGAAAGCCGCGGCTCGGCAGCGGGAAGATGCGACGGCAATGTCCGCAATTCGCCATTTTCGTTCAGGATTTCGGGCAAATCGCCGACCTCGCGGGGTTCTATCGGAACCCGCATAACGCCGGGATTGCGGCGAAGAAGAGCCGCGATTTGCATTTCGCCTTCTTCGGGTTCAAGCGAACAAGTGCAATAGACGATCATTCCGCCGGGCTTCACCAGTTCGACGGCGTTGTCGAGCAGGCGTGTCTGAAGCGCTCTCAGCACCACGATATCGCGTGGCTTTTTGATCCAGGCGATATCCGGGTGGCGACGGATCGTCCCCGTGGCGAGACACGGCGCATCGACCAGAATCGCATCGAAGGGC
>JBOHJU010000345.1:0-2664 GCA_050728755.1 Methylocella sp. | reverse complement strand
ATCGTTTCGCGATCGGAACCCATCGGGCGCGCCGCAAAAAGGAGTTCACCAAAAGCCCGCTCGACGAAATCCAAGGGGTCGGCCCGGCGCGCAAGCGAGCGCTGCTCCATGCTTTCGGCACCGCCAAGGCGATTTCTAGCGCGGCCCTATCCGATTTCGCGAAGGTCCCGGGAATAAATGCAGCAACCGCGCGGCTGATCTATGATTTTTTTCACGAACGTGGCAGACTATAGGCGCACCAAACGTTACCGGCGCCGCTGGTCCGGCGTGGCGGAGCACGTGTGGCCTATTTAGTGAGCCTCGGAGAGAGTGTTTCCCCGGCGATGGCGAGCACAACCCTAGCGACTAGCCCGGGCCTGGCCTGGAGCGTGCCGAATATTCTGACCTATGGGCGGGTCGCGGCGGTGCCGGGCGTGGCAGGCTGTCTTTTCTGGCCCGAGATCGCTTGGTTGCGCTGGGCGGCGCTCGGCATTTTCATCGCCGCGGGGATCACCGATTTTTTGGACGGTTATTTGGCCCGCGCGTGGTCGCAGCAATCGCGGCTCGGCCAGATGCTCGATCCGATCGCCGACAAGTTGCTCGTCTCCGCCGTTCTGATGATGCTCGTCGCCGATCACACCATCGCCAGCTATTCGCTGTCCGCGGCGATCGTCATTCTTTGCCGGGAGATTCTGGTGTCCGGACTGCGCGAGTTCTTGGCCGAACTTAAGGTTTCGATTCCGGTGAGCAGGGTCGCCAAATGGAAGACCATGTTGCAGCTCGCCGCGCTTGGCTTTCTTATCGCCGGTCCTCCCGGCGACGCAATTGCTCCTGGACTGACCAAAACCGGCTTGGTCCTGCTTTGGCTTTCCGCTCTTCTCACGCTCTACACTGGCTGGGATTATTTGAAAGCTGGCTTGAAGGAAATCATCGGCGAGTCATCATGAAAGCCCTCTATTTCGCTTGGGTACGCGAACGCATCGGCAAGGCCGAGGAGGAGATCGCGCCGCCCGAAAACATCAAGACCGTCGCCGAACTCATGAGTTGGTTGAGCGGACAGGGGGAAAACTATGCCGCCGCCTTCGCGCATATCAAGTCGATGCGCGCCGCGCTCGACCGTACCCATGTCAACCACGATGTAGAGATTGCGAATGCGCGCGAAATTGCTTTCTTTCCGCCGATGACCGGAGGATGAGGGCGTGTGTGCCCGGATTCTTGTGCGCGTCCAGAAGGAAAATTTCGAGGCCGCGGCCGAAGCCGCCCGGCTGACGCAAGGGCACACCAATATCGGCGCGCTGGTAAGCTTTACCGGGCTTTGCCGCGACGAGGACGGCGCCCTCGCGGCGCTCGAAATCGAGCATTATCCGGGCATGGCGGAGACCGAAATCAAGCGCGCCGCCTTTGAGGCGGCCGCCCGCTGGCCGCTCGAAGCAACCCTCGCCGTGCACCGGTATGGTTTAATCCTGCCCGGCGAGCCGATTGTTCTCGTCGTCACCGCGAGCGCGCATCGTGGCGAGGCTTTCGCGGCGGCGTCCTTTCTCATGGATTACTTGAAGACCGAGGCGCCGTTCTGGAAAAAGCGGCATTTGGCGGGAAAGGATCCGGGCGAATGGGTCGAGGCGAAGCCGCAAGACCATGCCGCCGCGCAAAAGTGGCGGGCGTGATTTTTCATTGGGCTCCATGATAGGCCTCGCGCGAAAGCGCTGTTTTTTCTTAACCGCCCTTGTCTTGCCGCCGGCGCCAAACTAATATTACCTTATTAGGTATTGGTTGGCCGGAGCCTATCGCCTATGAATATTCTCAAAGACATTTTGCCGATGACGACTTTTCGCAATCATTCGGCGGACATCATGCAGCATCTTAAAAAGACAAAGCGGCCCGTCGTTTTGACCGTCAATGGCAAAGCGGCGGCGGTTGTGCAGGACGCCGAAGCCTACCAGCATTTGCTTGATCTTGCCGCCGAGGCGAGCGCCGCCGAAGGCATTCGGCAAGGGCTTGAGGACTTGAAGCGCAGCCAGACAAGGCCCGCCAGCGAAGTCTTTGGCGAGCTACGCAGCACGCATGGCATACCGCGTTGAATTGACGTCACGCGCGAGCCGCGACCTTGCAAGACTTTGTAGCTACATCAATGCCGCCAATTCCGAACAAGCGAGGGCATGGTTTAACGGCTTGGAAGCGGCCGTTTATAGCCTTGACCGGAACCCGGCCAGAGGCGCGACGATCCCCGAAGATGAAAGTTTGCGCCATCTTCTTTATGGAAAAAAGCCGCGACTTTACCGGATAATCTATGGCGTCGACGAGCGCCGCCGCGCCGTCACGGTGTTGCATATCCGCTATGCCGCCCGCCAAGCTTACACGCTGTAGCGGCGAATTTCGATAACGCATGAGATTGATGACTTAGACGCGATGATAGCAGCAGGGAGAGCAGCAGCGGCGATTGGGACGAGGCGAAAGCGCAAGACCATGCCGCCGCGCAAAAGTGGCGGGGCTAATGATTGACTATTGAATAATTTCGTTTACTGATACGCAGTAGCCCGCACGAGGGTAAATAGGCCATCCCTAGGGTCCGGACTCAATTCATTCAGATCCAATAAGCTAAGGTAGCGACAAAGCAGAGGGCCGAAAAGAAGTTTTGCGCGAGTTTGTCGTATCTTGTTGCGATCCGCCGGAAATCCTTGAGCCTGC
>JBOHJU010000344.1:0-2666 GCA_050728755.1 Methylocella sp. | reverse complement strand
AGCCAAGGCCATGGGCAACGTCGAGGCAATCGCCAGCGAGGCGGCGGCGGCGATCGTTCACCACATCACCGGCAAACCCGCCGACCCAACGGCAATTGCTAGGGCGATCGCAACGAGCGGAGCCTGACGCTGGAGAGTTTCGATGCCCGATGCGGAGTTTATCGTAGCGGTCGGATTCGTGATTTTCGTGGGCTGGATGCTCTATCTCGGAATGCACAGAAAGATCAATTCCGCGCTCGATGCCCGCGCGGCAAGAATTCAGGCCGAGCTCGCCGAGGCGGCAATTTTGCGGGCGGAGGCCGAGGCCATTCTCGCGTCTTTCCAAAGGCGGCACGCCAAAGCGCATGCCGATGCCGAGGCCGTCGTCGCGCAAGCCCATGCGGAAGCTGAACTTGTCGCCAGCGAGGCGCGCGCGCGCATGAAGGAATTTCTTCGACGCCGTACCAAACAGGCCGAAGAGAAAATCAGTGTGGCGGAAACCCAGGCGGTGGAGGAGGTGCGCGCCGCCGCCGCCGAGGCCGCGACCAAGGCAGCGGAATTAGTGCTGAGAGGCGAGGCGCAAGGTGCTTTTGGCGCCGAGCTCATAGCCAAGGGCATAGCCGAATTGAAAACCATGTTGCAGTAGCGCGTGGTTCCGGATCATGCAGGCTATTAGCGCGCGTTGGCGCGAAAGACGTGGATGAGCACGCGCATCGCCTTTCGAGCGCTGCGATTGATTCCAAGCAAGCCTGGCCGCTTGCATGCGCGGCGTGCGGCAAGTCGCAAGGGGAGAAGTTGGGATTTGGGATTTGAGATTTCAGTCGCTGTCGCGGGAAATAGCAACCCGCCTTCCCTCTCCGGGGGCCAGGTTCGGCGAGCGGTTCGACGACCGCATCTGGGTGCGCCAAGCACTTGGCCCGCGCCAGGTCCGTTTGCGGTCGAGCGCGGAGCGATCGCTGTCTCTTTCAATGCCCCGTCCAATCCGCCATCTTGAGCCATGGCTGTTCTCCTCGAAGCCCGTTGTTGAGACGATCAGATCGAGCAAGACCTTGCGGCCGCGGGAGGCCGGCCACTCCCTCGCCCCTATAGCGAAGAGTGGCGCTTCGCCGCGATGAACGATGCCGGCTGGCCCCGTGCGATTACAACCTGTACGATTGGTGGCCGGAGCAAATATACTGGCTGGCACGGCGGCCCGCGCCGCAAATGGATGCTGTTGCCGCGCGACAACGGAGACCCACGGCTTGAAGCGCATCGTGCCCGAACGAGTTAAGCGCAAGAAACGCGACGCGACAATGCGCGTCGGCGCCGGCGCGGTTGAACTCGTCAAGCAGGGCGCATCGCGTTACGCCCTCAGCGATCCCTATCATATCGCGCTCGAACTGAGCTGGAAGGAATTCGCGCTCGCGTTCGCCGGATTGGAGCTCGGCATCAATGTCGTCTTCGCTCTGCTTTATCTCGCGTCGCCAGGCTGCGTTGTCAATATGCGGCCAGGCTCGTTCTCCGACGCATTCTTCTTCAGCATCGAAACGCTGGCGACCGTGGGTTACGGAACCATGGCTCCGGCAACACTCTATGGCCACGCTGTTTCGGCGATTGAAATCGTCTGCGGCATGGTCTTCACCGCGATCATGACCGGTCTTTTGTTCGTCCGCTTTTCGAAGCCGAGACCGAAAATACTGTTTGCCGATCAGGCTGTCGTAACGAGCCACAATTGCGCGCCGACCTTGATGGTGCGCATCGCCAATGGGCGCATGACCTTGCTGACCAATGCCACGGTACGGCTAGGAGTGTTGTTGTTCGAAGAAAGCGCAGAGGGCCATTCCCTGCGCCGCTTGCACGACCTCGCACTGTCGAACGCGAACCTCTCTCTGTTCGCGTTGACTTGGACCGTGATGCACGCAATCGACGAAAAAAGTCCGCTTGCCGGCTACGACGCCGAGCGGTTGGAGGAGGGCGATGCACGCCTCTTTCTGACCATCGAGGCACGCGACAATGCACTCGGCGCGGCTATCCAAGACATGCGCATTTATACCGCCGTCGATGTCTTGTTCGGAATGCACTATGCCGAAGCGGTCACGATCGACGATCAAAGGCGGCCGGTCGCCGATCTCACCCGCTTGAGCCTGGTCGAGCCGGACCATGCCGCTGCGGGAGCTGACATTCACTCGGGCGCATTCTCGATCGGATCGTAGCGTTTCACGTCGAAGCCAAACATGTCGAACGAGCGCCGCATGTGCTCCGGCAAGGGCGCGGTGACGTCGAGCGTGCCGCCGCCGGGATGCGGCAGGATCAGGCGGCGCGCCAAGAGATGCAGCTTGCGTTCGACCGCGTCCGGTATTGTTCGCAGCGGATCGTTGCGGCGCGGATCGTTGCCGGGCATTGCGCCATATTTCGGATCGCCAATGATCGGATGGCCGATCGCCTCGGCATGAGCGCGCAATTGGTGGGTGCGCCCGGTTATGGGTTTAAGCGAAAGCCAGGCCAGCCGCGGCGCGATTTTATCGACAATCGCGTAATAGGTCACCGAATGGCGGGCATCCTCGTCGCCATGCCGGGCGACACGCATCTTTTCAAGTTTTCCGCGAGCCTCCTCGTCACGCCGCGCCGGCCGGGCCGCGCCCATTCCGTCGCCTTTCGCCAGATAGAGGGAGATGCGGCCTTGCGCCGGCTTTGGCACGCCTTCAACA
>JBOHJU010000343.1:0-2677 GCA_050728755.1 Methylocella sp. | reverse complement strand
ACGGATAGTAGCGAAGGCTGGTGAAGAAGATGTTTTCGTTTCGCTCCGGCGTGCCCCCGATACCATGGAAGCCGAATTTCTGGGTGAAGGAATATTGCAAACCGCCCGCGAGCCTGCCGAAGGGACCCTTATAGATAGTGTCCCAGAAACCGCCCGTGATTTGCCGGACCAGCTTGGTGTTGCCGTTGCAGGCGCTGGCGCCAGTGCCGGTCCCGAAGAATTCGACCTGGCAACCGGTGTTCACGAAAGCCGGATTGCCCCAGCCGAAAGGTGCGCTCCCTTTGACGGCCGAGGACCCGAAACTCGCATTTTGGTCCTCTTCGCCGACATAGGTGTAGAGGTCTAGCCCCGGGATAGCGTGCCATGTCAATCCGGCGAGCAGAATGGTTTCCGGGATCGGCGCGAGGCTGCCATCCGAGTTGAAGGTGACGTCGGGCAACTGGGAGGCGCCATAGCGGCCGATACCCCGCCCGGTCATGCCGGAGAATTGCGCCTCCAGCACTTTTGGAACAATCGGCACGAGGATCGAGCCGCCGACGCCGCCTCCAACGGTTTGATTGTTGTGGTTTTGCACGGGAGCGCCGAACGGGTTCACGGTTCCAGGTCCAACCGGAAAGATGATTCTATCGTTAAACTGGCGGAAGAGGCCAAAAACTTCCATATGAATGGTGCGGTCGGCGATGGGCGCATCCCAGGCGGCCTTGCCGATGATATCCGGCATTTGATTGAGGGAGAGCGAGTTGGAGGTGTTGAACAGCGAACCGCCAACTACGCCGGTTTGGGGGAACGTGGGTGAACCGCCGACGACTGAGTCGACGATTGTCCCGCCGTTCGGAAGCGCAGGGGTGGTGCCGCCGAAAGTCGTCTGTGGATTTTCGGCCGAGAGGGCAAACCACAAGGTTTGATCGAAGTCCTTGGTGACCCTGATCTGCGGCGTGCGCGACCAGACAAAGCCGGGGAGGTATTGATCGTCGATGACCAGAGGCGTGTTTTCCGTCCGAGGCACGATACCCACGAGGTTCATGGTCGCCAAGGTCCAGGCCTGACCAGCGAGGAAATGGGCGCCAAAGTCGTCGTTATCCACCGTCAAATAAACTTGGCGGATGCGCGGATTGAACGAATTGCTTTCGTTGGAATTGCCAGTCTGCGCGTCGCCGAGGAAATCAAACTCGCCAAAACCGGCTAAATGCGTCGCGGGGTTCACGTCGCCCAGAGCGAGGAAATCAAGGCGGCTCCGGCGGGCGGACAAGCGGAATTCGGCCGAATGGCTGCTAGGAACATCGGCGAACGGAATGTTGCCAAAGGGCGTCGCCATGTCGGCGCCGATGTAGGCGCTCCGTGTCACGCTTCCCAGCTCCAGGAAGCCACCGGGCGTGATGGAAAACCCGCCAAGGTAAAGACTGGATGAGCCAACATAAGAATATCCCTTGATTTTCGCCAGTCTTTCGGCGAGGGTATTGCCAATCGGGGGCTGCGGGGGAAGGCCGATCCCGATGGGATAGGTATACGGCGGTGGCGGCGGGCCAGGCTGCGCCGCGGCCTTGCGGATCTGCGCTTGACTCTCCTTCTCCCTGCGGCCCTGCTCGGCGACGCGGCGCTCAAGCTGCTTTAGCCGCTCCTTGAGCAAGCGGATTTCGGTGGCCGTGTCGTCGGCCCTTGCCCCAACTGCCTGAAAGCTCATGAGAGCACCCAATGCCATCGCGGCGATGGCCGGTTTATGGCGGCGCTTGCCGCCAAGTTTATTGCCTCTGATTTTCATCACCCTCTCCCCTGCGAACTTGCTGCGGATGGGGGTGTTGGTAGCAAGCGCGGGTGACACTTCGGCGTCACGGATGTGACAGTCCGATGAATGCGATTATGCCAACCGCTTGTCAACTTATTGAAAAGACAAGTATTTTTTCATATTCATGGGTTCCGGTGATCGGGCGAAGCGGAGCAGATTGGAGCCAAGCGTGGCAGATTTGTTACGCCGGATTCCGGCCAGCTTACCGGATGTGCCCAGGAATGTGGTGGCGCAAAACGTCCGAAAAGAAAAAACCCGGCGCTTTCGCGCCGGGTGGAGGAAACCCAAAGGCTGGCCAAGTCATGCTCCGAGCGGTTTAAACTCGCGTAATCTTGCGACACTCCGGCTTATCGATCCGGCGACGCCGAACCCTTGTCGCAAGCGGGAAAGCGCTAGAAAGCGCGCTGGATGCGCAAGCGGCCTTCATATTGGTTATTGTTGGGCTGGAACGCGGGCAGGCCCGCCGCGGTGAGTGTCGAATCCGGAGCGAGGCCAGCCGGGCGCGTCTGGTTCAAATGCACATACATGAACTCGGCGCCGATATCGAAGCCCTTGAGCGGGGTCCAGACGAGGTTGGTGCCGATCCGCGCTTCCTTGAGGTTCGAGACGCCCACTGCCCCGCCGAAGCCGGCAAGCGCGTCGGCCGGGTAGTGAACCTCGAGATAAGAGCCATAGATCGCCGAACTCAGGATCGGGAGCCAATAATGCTTGTAGGCGCCGGTGATGTCCCAGCCCGATTGCTGCTCGCAGGCGCCGCTGCCGGTGAAAACGCAGTCGGAATTGATCTGAGGGTTCCAGCCGCCGACGTAATCGATCGGCGTAATGCCGGAGCCGGGAAACCGGTTTTGATTGACCGACCCGTAGCCGAAGGCACGGTTATTGCCAGCAATATAT
>JBOHJU010000342.1:0-2683 GCA_050728755.1 Methylocella sp. | reverse complement strand
CCTTTGACACGACATGGAAACGCATCGGCCAATTGCTCGACTGCTTCAAACCAGACGAGTGCCAGGGATACCTCGCGCATGCCGGGTACGCTTCAACCTAAATGCATCCCGGTCTAACGGCGATTCTTACGCGACTTGCGGCGTTGGCCGTGATCCCCGCTGAGTACGCCAAGGGCGGCGTCTGCGACCTTCCCCATTGCGCAAATCGCGGCGACGGCTGGCATCAGGAACGCCCAGCGAGAGGCCTAGAGGCTCGGCTTTGTCACGACTTGTTGCAGGTTTCGTTGCGCGGCCGCTGGCGAGGCAACTATCACCCCCGTCAATTAGCTGCGGCGCTACGCAAACTGGGTTTTGCGCGGCAGCGGCGATGGCATGACGGTAATGGCTTTCAAGCAAGGACGTGAAGACGACCATACGCGCGCTTCAGCGACTCTTTCCGTTAAAGGTACTCGCTACTACAAAGCTGCTGAGTTACTTCAGAAAGGCTCGCTGTCATTGGGCTTGGCAATTCGCCTTGAGCATGAACCCGGAAACCCTCATGACAAGAACGCTGTTGTCGTGCGGGTCGAGAAAACTGGCGCGATGCTGGGGCATATATCGAGAGAAAGAGCTGCGAAGTACGTAGCACTACTTGAGTCTGGAAAAGTTATTGAGGCCAGTATCACAAATATTACCAAAGATGGTGCGGACATAAATATTGACGTTCTGGTTATGTATGAACAGTCTGACGATCAATTAGCAGAAAAACACAATTCACGACTATGGCGGTCCGCATTTGCTCTGCCAACGGAACCCGGTATTTATTCAATCCAGCATATTGATTCAGGCAGGCAATATGTCGGCTCATCAAAAAATATGAAGAATCGTCTTCATTCGCATATCAGAGACCTGTCTCTTGGATGCCATGCTAATCACGCGCTACAGTCCAATTTTTCGATTTTTGGCATGAATTGTTTTGAAGCAAAAACATTGGCTATAGGAGTTTCACTGCCAGATTTGCCTGCAGTAGAAGCTGAATGCATATCGTCATTGCTGAAATCAGGAGATGCCTTGTACAATCTAACTGAAGATGGTCAAGGTAAATGGAGTCCTGTCCGTGGACGCTCGAATTCTGAACCTATCTCCGACAAAGTCGCGAGGCAACGGGCTGAAGAGGAACGGCGGCAGCTTGATGAAAGAATTCATAAGAAAAGAAAACAGGTTTTTGACAATTTCGAGCCAAAGCTCGCAGCTTTGAGTTCGCAAAATAATTTCTGGGCTTATTTTACTACTACATTTGTCGGCGCAATCATTATGTTGGGTATCATGTTCCAGAATATTAAGGACGGAAGCTTGTTTATTCTGTCCGCTGTCTTAGCCTCCGTCGTCTCACCATTCATTAAGCGGTACTGTCAAGCTAAGGCAAAACAACCTGAGCGGTATCGATATTTGGTAAAGCAGCGTGATGAGGAACTGGCCGCGCTGGACAATGAGAAAAATAAACCGGTTAAAACCGTAGTTCCTTGCCCTAGCTGTTAAGACGAGGCTGTCCTTACCGACAGGGAAAACCGGCGATGTCGAGTGCCCGAAATGTAGTGCCATCTTTCAGGCGGCGATAAGATCGTTTGGCTGAGGGGCGGAGGCGCCCTGCCGTCCTTCGAGCCTGCGCGGCTACATTCTCGGGACGGAACGGCGGAAGGCTTTTTCGCGGCGACGCTGAAAATCGATGCGGGGGATGCTATATGACGCTATATAAGGGGCCGGCGATTTTCGGCGGTCATGGAGGATTCTATGGCGAACCCGCAATTTGCGGTCTTGGCGTTGACGGAGGCTGCCGCCGCGCGCGCGCGAAACCTCATCGAGGCCGCCGGGCGGCCCGTCGCGGGTTTGCGGGTCGGGATCAAGAAGGGCGGCTGCGCCGGCATGACCTACACCATGGATCTTGCCGATGAAGTGCGGCCCGCGGATGAAGTCATCGAGGATCAGGGCGTGAAAATCCTCATCTCGCCGAAGGATTTGATGTTTCTGCTCGGCACCAGGCTCGATTTCGAGACCACCACCTTGCAGGCGAGTTTCACCTTTCAGAACCCGAACCAGACAGGGGCGTGCGGCTGCGGCGAATCGGTTTCGATCACGCCTGCGGACAATGCCCGGGAAAAGGCAGTTTAAGCCTTTCCCAAATTCATCCCATCCGGGTGTTCTTACCAGGTTCGACCTTGTCCCCTGCGGCTTTCTCTGGCTTGACGGTGGCCGGCCGCAACAGAAACATCGGCACATGGTCGCCCATGCCGACCACTGGCGCAGTATCTTCCTTTTGACCATGCCGGGACGGGGGGACAGCCGGTTTCGGCGCCGCCTCGACGGACGGACGATCGGCGTCCCGCCGGCGCGAAGGGCTAGGCTTTTGGGAGGCTTGAGCACCAATATCCGGCAGCTTCGCAGAACCTGGGCGGGCCCGCGCGTTGCCGCCGGCGGGCACGGTCCGCCGCGATCTTTGCGCGCGCTTGGCTGGCGGTGCGCGCTGGGCGGGTTCCTGCTCGGAAAGACTGGCGAGGCTTTCGCCAGGAAGCCAATCGATTTTCCGGGCGATCAGCCGCTCGATTTCGTAGACGTATTTTCGATCGGCAGGGGTCACAATCGAGAGCGCGACGCCGGTTTTGCCCGCGCGTCCGGTGCGGCCGATGCGATGGACATAATCCTCGGC
>JBOHJU010000341.1:0-2689 GCA_050728755.1 Methylocella sp. | reverse complement strand
GGCAGTCCACCCAACGACAGCCAACCTTCAGCACATGCATGATCCCACTCAAAATCAGCCGATCGTCCTTGCGTTCAGGCCCTGGCTGGTTGGCCGGCAAATGCGGCGCGATCTTCGCCCATTGCCCATCGTCGAACCAAAACAAATGCGATTCCATCGGTTAGCCCCCAAATCGGTTGACCAACCTCTTGAATCAAAACATGATTAATCAGGTCTTAACCCTAAAGTATTCTGCTCGCGGCGGCTGGCTTATGATTGTGCGGGCCGCTCGGCAGCGAACGTCCTGATCACTTTCGCGAAAAGGAGCGCTCATGCACATTGTCAAGTATCGACTCCACGAACTTGGATTGCGGCCACGTCGAACGAGACTAGCCATTCCTGGATGGGCGGGCAACCCCGAACCCCGCACCGATGGCTCGCACGAATACGCCTGGCATTGCCTTCCGTTTACCGAAGGCGCGCAATACGGATTCGAGTTGTTTTATCCATTCGAGAACGAGTTGCGAGTGAGCACGCAAGAAAAGCGTCTTGTCCTCGATGGAGACTTCGGGCCCAATCCCGAAAACGGCCTGCTATGGCCGCCGTTCCGGACTTTTGGCACCGATTTCTATACGTACCAAATACTTTTCGACCTAAAAGTCGGCGAGGGTTTCGCGATCATGACACAGCCCCATCCGCGCTTTTATACCGATCCCACCGATAGCGTTCCGATTGCCGTGCCGGCGCTCCTAAGGAGTTGGTGGCCGATGATGTCCTTCATCGTTTTCAAGGCGCCTTCCGAAGGCCGAACCCATATTTTCAGGCCGGGCGAGCCGTTCGCGCAGGTCCTTGTCGTCCCCGCCGAACCCGACTTCGAGCTGGCCGAAATGAATGAAGAGGAGGCAGCGGAACGCGAATTGCAATCTCGGCGGATCCACGCAAGCCGCGCAACCTTATCCGCAGACACGCATTGGACCTCCGCGTCAAACACGGTGTTTGATGGCACCTACCGGCACATCCTTGGTGCCGCTAAGGCAAAAGCCAGAAAGAATTCGCCCTAGCCGGTGTCGCGGCCTGGAATCGGTTAAGGTCCTTCACGTTTTCATGTGGCGATTGCGAGCCGCTTAGGCTCGGTCACGTATGTATAATGCCCCTGCTCATCGTCATTTCAGTAGTCATAGTGATGGTGATGATGGTGATGATAGTGGTGGTGGTGACGGTAATAGGGATAGTAGGGGTAATATCGGTGCCAGCGATGGTGATGATGATGATGATGATGATAGTAGCCGCCGTACTGCGCCAACTTCAGGTTCGGGCTCCCGCCTGACTCCCGGTCATTCCGCGCTGCACTGGCTTCCGCCGCATCGACGGCCCGGAGAAGAGCAACTGAATTGGGTATGGGGTCAAGCAAGTCTTCAAACGAGCGCGGACTCATAACCTCAGTCACGCCGGGAGCCCCTGCCGCGGCTGCTCGCGCGGTGTCTAGCAACGCTACGGCCGACACAACGCCAACCAAGCCAACAATCTTCTTATCCATGATCACCTCCCAAAGAGGTGCAGGGTAAGGCGCCGCCGGGAGAATTGCAACCGAGGAGTACGCAGTTGCTTTAGACGGACGGTGAGTGGTCCTCACGAGCGACATCGTCCGCCTTGGCCGCCTACAAACCACCTCAGTTCTTGACCGCGATTACCTCCATGCAGATGCGGTAGCGCTCGCCGATGTGATATTCGGCCTGCCTAAACCCATGCTCCGGCGGAAGCGCATAAAGCCGCTTGCGGGAAAAATTGCGATAGTGCTCGTTCTCGCCCCAATAGGGATTGACGCCATTGGCGTGCAGCAGCCGCCAAGCCATGTTGTCCATGTCCGGCATCGAGAGAAACAGCACGCCGCCCTGACGTCGAAGCCGCTGCGCCGCGGCAAGTCCTTCTTTCGGAATCGGCATATGGTCGAGAGACGAGTTTAGAACACGTTTGGATAAATATATTCCCCGATGATGCGTTCGAGAAAAAAAATCAACAAAAGCAAAATAAGAGGCGAGATATCTATGCCGCCGAGATTTGGCACCGTTCCCCGGATCGGGCGCAGCAGCGGTTCCGTCAACGCGGTCACGAGGTTCCAAATCGAGCGCACGAAGTCATTATGGCGGTTGACGACGTTGAAGGCGACGAGCCACGAGAGGATCACCGCGGCGATAATTACATAGGTATAAAGCTGTAGAACCACCAAAAGGACGTCGAGAATAGCGCGCATTGGAACTCCGGACCGCTTGCCTGGACTAAGCTCGTTTACGCGGCCCGCGCCTTGCTGGCAAGTGCGGCCTGACAAGCGCCGCGATATATTCGATGTCAAAGTCCGGCCGGCAGCGACATCCTTGCATGCGCTTTGCCGCTCGCGTAAACAGCGATTTTGGGGGCTGTAGCTCAGATGGGAGAGCGCTGCAATCGCACTGCAGAGGTCAGGGGTTCGATTCCCCTCAGCTCCACCATCCGCTCCCGGCCCCTCCGGGTGACGAGTTGATTTTTATGAAAGCGCCGTAGTTTTAGGGTCTTAGAGCGGGTCCCGAGAAGGCGGAATCGGGAGGGGATTCCCAAGCGGCGCGAATCATGATTCACCCTGCTGGCTGGGGGGAGGCCAGCCAGGATGGCAAGACCCTATTCGCGGGATTTACGGGAGCGCATCGTGCGGGCTGTTCTTTCCGGGCAGTCCCGG
>JBOHJU010000340.1:0-2690 GCA_050728755.1 Methylocella sp. | reverse complement strand
GCCGCGCACCACGATTGCCGTGCAGCGTCTCCGCGACGCCAAGCTTCCCTATATCGTCGTCCTGACCAATCCGACGACGGGCGGCGTCACGGCCTCGTACGGCATGCTCGGCGATATCCACATCGCCGAACCCGGCGCGGTCATCGGTTTTGCCGGCGCCCGGGTGATCGAACAAACGATTCACGAACGCTTGCCCGAAGGCTTTCAGCGCGCCGAATATCTCGAAGCGCATGGCATGATCGACATGGTGGTAAAGCGGCAGGACATGCGCGCGACGCTCGCCCGCCTTTGCGCGCTGTTGACGCAGACCCAGCCCATCGAGCAAGCCGCCGCCTGAGCGCCGCGAAGCTAGGCCATCATGGATTTGCTGGACGCTCTCCTCTCCCGCCTGTTCACCCTGCATCGCAAGACGATCGAACTGTCGCTCGGCCGGATCGAGCGGCTGCTTGCCGCGCTCGGGTCGCCGGAGAAGCGGCTACCGCCGATTATTCATGTTGCCGGAACCAATGGTAAAGGTTCGACGATCGCTTTCATGCGCGCCATTCTCGAAGCGGGCGGAAAGCGCGTCCACGTCTATACCTCGCCGCATCTGGTGCGATTTCACGAGCGCATCAGGCTTGGCGCAGAAGGCGGCGGGAGCCTCGTCGGCGACGGCGCGCTGTTTGCCGCCTTGACCGCGTGCGAAAAGGCCAACAAGGGCCAACCGGTCACCTTCTTTGAAGTCACCACCGCGGCGTCATTCAAGCTTTTCAGCGAGCATCCGGCCGATTATCTGCTGCTGGAGGTTGGCCTCGGCGGAAGGTTCGATGCGACAAACGTCATCGCGCGTCCGCGCGCCACAGTTATCGCGCCGGTGTCGATCGATCATCCTGAGTTCCTTGGCGCGACGGTCGATAAAATCGCTTACGAGAAGGCTGGAATCTTCAAACCCGGCGCCCTCGCGATTGTGAGTATCCAGCAAGATGCCGCTCTAGCTGTGCTAGAGCGCGAAGCCGGCCGCATCGGCGCGCCGCTGATTGCCGCGGCGCGGAATTTTGAGGCGCGGGAAGAACATGGCCGCCTTGTGTTCGAGGACGAGCGCGGCCTTCTCGACCTGCCGCTGCCGCGTCTCGTTGGCCGCCATCAGCATCAAAATGCCGCGACCGCGATTGCGACGCTGCGCGCCGTCGAGCCAAGCCTCGCGGCTTCCGCCTTCGAACAGGGTTTGCTGCACGTGGAGTGGCCAGCCCGCTTGCAAAACCTCGGCAAGGGCCGGGTGGCCGCGCTTGCGCCGGCGGGAGCGGAGGTTTGGCTCGATGGCGGCCATAACGAGCACGCCGGGCGCGCGCTCGCTCAAGCGATGGCCGAGTTCGAGGATGAGACGCAAAGGCCGCTCGTCATCGTCTGCGGCTCGCTCGCATCGAAGGACACGGGCGGGTTTCTCCGGCCCTTCAAGGGCCTCGCCCAGGAGGTTCTCGCGGTTCCCGTGAACGCGGACCAATATGCCAAGCCTGCCGCCGCGGTCGCTTCGGCCGCCGCCGCGAATGGAATTCCCGCTGCGGCGTGCGATAGCATCAAATCGGCGCTTGTATTTCTTGCCGCGCGGGATTGGAGCGCCCCGCCCCGCATCCTGATCGCTGGCAGTCTTTATCTCGCAGGAGAAGTGTTGGCGCTCAACGGCACGCCGCCGGAATAAGCGTTATATAATTCGCAGCAATTTCACCGCGAGCGCCCGATAAATCACTGTCGACTGCCGCGGAAATGCAATCCTCATCACCCGCAATTCCCGCGGACCGAGGACAATAGCGATGCGGGCATGCCGAGCTCGACGCTCGAGTCATTTCGCTTCAGTTATAGAACGATAGGCCGTCAGCCGCTCGACAGCGAGAATGACTACACCCATGATCCCGAAGAAGATCCGCGCATTCTGCGCCGCCCCGATCAGTGGAACGAACGCCAAAATGATCAATACCGGACCGACGATCCGCTCGACCCAATTGTGCAGAGCAACCGCAACCAATTTGATGGCTCCAGCCGGGAAGTCGGTCAGAAGGGTCATGAGTAAATGAATGCCTGCGAGCGCATAGGACAGCACGGCAGGCCAACCTGACAGCCCGACAACGGCGGGGGCTGCGAGAAAGATCAGGACCGCAAGGTAGTCGATCGCACCATGGAGGGTGAGTGAGATGGGTTTCATGTCTGCGCTCCCGGCGTCAATATTTGTCGAAGACGCTAGATGGGGGCGCACCACCTGTCTGTCAGATAGATGACACTGCCGTTGGGGCGGTATCCGGCGGCCGCGCGAGGAAGGAGAGTGCACTGTCGTTTATGCAGATCATGTCGCGAGTATAATCTAAAAGGCCGCGCCTGCGAAGATCGCTGAGGATCGAGCTCACGACCTGACGGGAAGCGCCGACGAAGTCGGCTATATCCTGTTGTGTGAACCTTACTTCCAGTGAGAATCCATGCGGACACCGCGCGCCGAAGGTTCCGGCGAGTTCGACCAGCGTTTCGATCATCCGCCGTTCGACGGATTGCGTCATCGCGCGCAGCACCCGCCGCTGAACCCATCGTTTCGATTTGGCAATGTTCTCGGCGATGAAGATCGCCAACCGCGGATTGACTTCCATGGCGGCGCGCAAGTCGTTTGCCAACACCCGTTGTGCCACCACATCGCCGATTGCCCGTGCCGTTTCCTCGTATTCCAGCGG
>JBOHJU010000339.1:0-2691 GCA_050728755.1 Methylocella sp. | reverse complement strand
AGCCGGAAAGCCCGCAAAAATCGCCCTTACCGCTATCATGCGCAAGCTCTTGCTCCTCGCCAACGCCCTTCTCAGAGATCGCCGTCCTTGGAGTCCAAAACTCGCTTGACCAAAACGGATACTCTAACGCCTGACCGTTGCAACTTGAACCGGCCGTGCCTTGAGATGCGCGCTTGCATGAAGACAGGAACCGCGTAAGCTCTCTTTTCCAATGTGCGCACCCTTGCAATGGGCGCACGCTTGCAATGGGCGCAGCCCGTTTCGCCAGGCGAAAACCGGCCTTGCTTTTGCCAGAATTGGGCTTGAGCCGATTGCGTCTGGCGCGCTCGACGGCAAAATGATGGTTGTCCCCGTTGTGTTCGACGTTACGAGGCTCGCGACCCGCGTGCTGAACCTTACGCCGAACGGCATCGACCGGATTGACTTCGCTTTCGCCCGCCACTTTCTCGACCCCGCGCGGCAAGATCGGTTCGCACTCATGATGACTCCGCTCGGACCGCGCGCGATCGCGGCCGCGGCCGCGCGGGATGTGGTGGATGGGATTTCCATTCATTGGGGCGAAGAGGACAAGCCTGAGCACGACGAAAGCTATCGCAAGATTGCCGCTTTCATCCGGGACGAGGCCGCGCCATCTCCCGCGGTTCGCCGGATTGCACAGGGACGCCGCCATCGCGCGGCCGGAGTTTTAAGATGGATCGGCAGGCACGGCCTGCCTCTCGGCCGCTCTCCCGCCGCCGCTCTGCCGGAGCGGGCGCGCTATCTTAACGTCAGTCAGTTCCCGCTCTGGATCGCGCCCTATTTCGCCTGGCTGCAGCGGCGCCCGGATGTCAAAGCCGTCTTCTTCATTCACGATTTGCTGCCGATCGAGACCCCCGAGTATTTCCGCAAAGCCGAATATGAACGGCACCTGCGCCGGCTGACCAATCTGGCGCGGTTCGGCGCCGCGGCGATCGTGACGACAACGGCCGTGCAAGCCGTGCTCACGCGGCATTTGGCGTCACTTGGCCGCACCGGCATGCCGATTCTTGTCGCGCCCGCTCCCGCCGCGCCGGTGTTTTGGCGGCAAGACAAGGCAGACCCGGCATTGGCGGACAATTCTTATTTCGTGACCTGCGGCACAATCGAGCCGCGCAAGAACCATCTCATGCTTTTGCATGTGTGGCGGGAACTCGTCCGCCGCGACGGCGCCGCGGCGCCAAAACTTGTCTTGATCGGCAGCCGGGGATGGGAAAATGAGAATGCCGTCGATCTGCTCCAACGCTGCCCCTCGATCGCCAATCATGTCATCGAGGCCGCGGGCCTGCCGACGCCGGCCCTGAAGCGGCTGCTCGACGGCGCCCGCGCGTTGCTCATGCCGTCGTTTGCGGAAGGCTACGGGCTGCCGGTCGCCGAAGCGTTGGCGGCCAACGTCCCGGTGATCGCCTCGGATATCGAGGTGTTCCGGGAAACCGGCGGCGGCCGCATCATCCAGTTAAGCCCGATCGACGGCGAAGGCTGGCTCGAAGCTGTTCGCGCCTTGGCCCGTTCGCAGCGGCCGCAACGCCAAACCTCGCGGGCCGGAAGCGAAGGGTATGAAGCAACCGCGGGCGCAAACTATTTTGCTAAGGTGAGCGGCTTTCTTGAAACCTTATAAAGCTTGAAACCTTATAAAAGCGGCCTCTTGCCGCTCCCCGCCGTCCGGCCTTGCGAGGAGTCCTCCTGCCGCAGCTTGCGCGCCACGTTGAAAACGTTGACGGCGAAGAGAGCGACGAAAACGCTTCCCGCGCCGCAAAACACGAGATCGTAGGGCGAGAACGTCGCGCTCCCAATCGCGATCTTCGCATCGCCGGAAAAATACATCCAGCAATTGAGGCCGATCAAGCCGGCGCGAAGCTCGGTCGGCCCCAGCGCCAGAAACGATAATTGAAACCTTTGCGAGACGTGGTTGTACAAAAACACGTACATGCAAAGCATGAAATAGCCAAGCAGCGCAAACAAAGCCACGTCCAACCGGATATAGACGGAAAGCCCGGCGCCGGTCATGATCGTCAAGTTGCAGAGCGCATCGACGGAATGATCGAGAAAATAGCCGTAGCGCGGCCGCTCGATCCGGCGGTAACGGGCGAGGCTTCCGTCGAGCGAATCGCCGAACCAATGGATGACGACGCCGAGCGTCGCCAGAAAGAAAAACGCCGGATGCACGCGGGTCGCCGCGTAGCCCGCAAACACCAGAAAGGCGCCGCAAGCGCCAAATCCGGTGAGCCGGTCGGGGGTGACGGCGCCCGGCATATGCACGCAAAGCCAGTCGAGGCAATCGCGCTCGCGGCGGGCGAGAATATTGTCTTGAACCCGCGAAACCGCTGGCGCCGGCCTTAGCGCCGGTTGGAGTTCTTGAACGAGAGCAACGCGCTGCACCACCACCCCCCACGCGGTACGGATTATCCCTCGAGCATGTCATGCGAAAAAGTCGCTCGACTTTTTCGATTCCGGCATGCTCCACCCCTCTGATTTTGAGCTGCGTCCTTATCGATCAAATGATTCCATTTGATCGGGACGCGCTCTAACGCGGCGCAAACATGTTTAACGAACGACTAATTAGGTGTTTAGTCCCACGTTGTGCTGGAATGGATCGACCTTAAAGCGGTCCGGCTCTTTCGTCCAGATTTTGCAGATGTATTCATAGGGGGTCAGACCTTTGAGCGTTTTGAGGCG
>JBOHJU010000338.1:0-2693 GCA_050728755.1 Methylocella sp. | reverse complement strand
GTCATGCCCTTCTCGCGCATCCGGTCGACTGCCCGGTTTGAGGGCCGCGCTTGCGAGTCAACCCGTCGTGATTAGCTCGGTGGCGGGCCAAGGAAGCCTTCGAGCGTACGGGCGACATCTTTAACGAACCCATCGTGTTCGTAATAATCGTGGAGGCAATCCATGGCGTTGCCTACGATTTCCTGGGCTTCGCTGGGGTTCTCCAAAAAGTGTTGAGTCTTGTCCTCCAGGTCGGACAGGTTCCAATTGACAGCGACATAGGTTTGGCCATCGACAAAAATGTCGGGGCTGGTTTGCAAATGGGCCATCGAGGGCTTGATCAGCAAGGCGCCACAACAAATGGCTTCGTAGTCGCGGAAACATATTTCCCCCCAGCCAAACGGGGAGAACACGATGCGTGACCGCATGAGCTCCAACAGATATCTTCCGTGGCCCGTGCGACCGCTTGCGCTTGAAGGGAACTTGCGGCCGACCGATTCCAGTTGCGCAGCGCAAAAACGCCTGTATTGCTGATACCACTCGTCCGCTTGGTTGTGGGCCGGGGCAATGCCGAGGCGTTGATTGATGGCAAAAGCGCGTTTGCTCCAGTTCCGCTGGAGGAAGCGGTTGATGCGAAGGAGGCGGCGGTTTCTTGGGTTTACGGCGAGATTCCAGCCATGTACTACCTTGTGCATAAAGGCTGGATCAGGCGTGGACCCGAAAAACCACGGATCGATCCGGTAGTTCATTTCTTTCGCAAGGAAATCGGTAAAGACGAAGCCGCCCTCGAGAGTTTGTTGGTAGATTGAGCGGTCGACGAGGACCTGGCGTTTGATGTAGCGGTCAACGTAGGGCAGCACGGCAAAATGCGGGCTGCACGTAGGGTCGTAGTAGTCGAGGAAAACAAGTTTCGGGCGGTGGGCCCGGCCATCAAGATCACGGAACAGGGCCACCAGGTCCTCGGCCCGTTCGGTCCAATGGACCATGATCAAGGCAATATCCGCGGGATTAATCTCGATGGCGGTGCGGATGTCGCGAAGGCGCAGCGCTCGCACCATTTTCACCGAGATTCCGAGTTTCTTCCGTAGCTCGTGGCGATACATCCGGAAGCCGTGGACCTGGTGGGCGTCGGGTTCACCCAGCGCGAGCGACCGGTAGATCAGGAGTAATCGCATGACCGGGGCACCGGGAGCAAAGCAACGCAGAGGCAACCAGCATAATCGATCCATCATTCATGCGAGCGGCGATTTCGCACCGGCGTGCCCACCGATGAGACGCGCGGGCGATCAGGCTACCGCGGCTCACGACCGTGCGGTCTGCAGTGGACCTAGGTGGATTTGGTAAGTCGATTGACGTGGGTCCATGCCGACCAAGCCAAGCCGAGGAAAGTCGCTGCCGGTCCCGCTCAATGCGGAAGCCGTGGTGCTGATTCGCAAAAGGCTCGGCAGGCATCCGATCGCACGCGTTCAACTATCGAGGCAAGCCGATCACGCTGACGTCGGTGGCGACGACCTGGCTATCGCCGCCGCTGGTCCGGTTTCACGGGTGTTAGGCGTCGCCGCGGCGCTTGCGAACGCGTCCGTCTCGCCGGCGCTGCAACTGCGCAACGATTTCATGAAATGCCTTCACGATCCGCGCGCTGCGCCGCTCCGCCAGGCAGACTACGTGCGCATGCGTATACATCCCGGCGTCGCTCACCTTCACCACCCGGAGGTTGGGGTCGGGGATGTATTCGATCTGCGATACCGCGGCGATCCCCACCGCCTTGATGACGGCTTCGCGGATCGCCTCGCGGCTGCCGATCTCCATCACCGGGGTACTGGCGACTGCATGATTCGAACGCGTGTGCGGGATCGTTTCGACTCAAATCCATCAACTTGACAGTGCCGTCGGGATCCATCGGCGGTAGATCGTCGGAGTCCGGCTACACGGTGGCTACACGACAACTAGAAGCAAAAAGGCCCGCACTGTTCATCAGGGCCCAACTGCATGATTGTATTGGTTGCGGGGACACGCAACCGGACCTGGAGGCGCGTACGAATCAGATAGTTACGGTCAAGAAGGTTGACTGCCATCGGACCCATTGTTGACATACTCATTTCCCGAAAGCGGACTTATGTGGGCGCGGCGCCGCCATCGCGGCCATAGCTGGAAGCTGCGCCTGTCGGTATCCCTTGCGCGGCTCACCTGATCGCAAAGGGCGCTGAGTCCGGCAGGAAATGACGGTACGAGTTGACGTGAAGCACGACCTTGCGCCAGCACCACCGGGCAACGCGCCGATGGGAATCGCATTCCGGTGCCGGTTGGCCCTGCGGATCGATCTCGCGCTGCCCGGCTTGCGGTATTTCCCGCGACCGCCAGCCGCGGCGACGGGCGGCCCGGTTCGCGACAATCTAGACAGCCTGCATGAATTCGTCGCGCGTGATCTCCTCCAGGCGGCGATTGCACGTTTCGACGCCGAAGAAGAGCATGAGGATCACGGCGAGCGCCATCGGAATTGCGCCCATCAGGGCCACCTTGGCGATAGACGGCGTGGCGACGCCAAATACGACCAGCGCGATGATCGCCACGCCCCCGGCTTTGCTGGCGCCGGCGGCAAATCCCGTCCCCCGGGACCGGATGCGCGTCGGGAATATCTCCGAGCTGTATACCGAAAGCACCGCGACCACCGAGCTGATGCCCCAGATCGGCACGATGAGCAGCGCGTAGAGCAG
>JBOHJU010000337.1:0-2724 GCA_050728755.1 Methylocella sp. | reverse complement strand
CGCCATCGCTGCCGGCCTCCATCCGGCCGACAGCTTGAATCAGATTTTCACGCGGTTGGGAATCCCATCGCGATTCAAACCAACATCATCCTGCTCTAGTCGATTTGCCGTTTCAATGGTCAATTTCGTTCCAGGCAACTTTGTTTGCTCAATCGTCTGAACAAGAATGATAGTCGCGTCGCTGTCTCGCACGTTCAGTTTTGTGCGCTCCGCAGGGTCGCTCGCGTCAGTCTCGACCATCTCTGGGTACCTGCTCAGAAGCCCAGGGGCACAAGGGAAATTCTCTGCCAAGCCGCCCTTTGGCACCCATCCGCCGTAGGGCATATGGAACAATATCGCCGCATCGAGCGCGGCCTGATCCGCGCCGCTTTGTCCGCCAGAGACAATTTTCATCGATAGCCCCTTGTGATGAACCTGAGACGCTAAGAAGAAAAGGTATCCGAAGCCGCTGAAATATTGTGCACCGATTTTGCGTCAGATGATCTGCCGGCTTGCTCTAAGCTCATTGCTGCCGCCTTAGGCTTAATCAAATTTTCGGCGCGGTCCAAATGACAATCGCGCGCATGACTTCGACAAGCGCCGCATCGAGCGCGGCAGCGACCACCGAGGGATCGGCCGACGGCACCGGAACATTGGCGGCAAAAATCCGGCCGCCAATAATGCGTCCGCTCGGGCCCACGAGCTGGGCGTAGATTTCGACGGCTGCCTCGCTCCGCGCCGCATCGAGCTCGAAACGGCGTAGAGTGGTTTGGAGACTGAAATCCGCAAGCATGCCGGGGCGGCCAACGGCGCGCAAAAGATGGGCGTTCCGAAAGCTCTCGATGAGCCGGCTCTGTATAAGCGACGGCAATTTATCGGCCCATTGCGCGCCCGCGAGATACGCGACGGAGAGCGGATTGGTGCGCACTACAACGCGGTCCGAATCAGCGGGGAGTGTCGCGTCCGGCAAAAGAACGGCGAGCTGGCCGCGGCCCACGCGCGCGGCATAACCGCCGGTGGCGGCAGTAAGATCGTAGGTGGCCGGCGGCACGGATGAACAAGCGGCGAGCAGGGAAAACGTCAGTCCGGCGAGCAAGAGGACCAAAAGGCGGCACCGCGCGGCGCGGAACCCGTCCAAGACCAACGCGCGGGCAAGGGCAAAATACCCCATCTCAAAATCCATTTCCTTACAATGGGGCACAAGACCAGCCCGGCTACCGAGCCATCGGCGCATTACCGCGGCGAGAATTATCTTGCAACGCATGAGCCCGGCGTCCGCTTATAGCACTGGATGCCTGCGTCAATGTAAGCGGCGGCATTGCGGGTCCGCTGGCCGCGCAAGTTGAGGCAAACAGGTTAACGCGTGCCGGAGTATTCGGGAATTTGCGGCGACTTGCCAAACAGGAATTGCTGGGGATTGTTCTCGAGCGAGCGAACAGCCTGATTGATTTGGTCGAGAGTCTTGCGGCCGTCCACCGCCAAGGCCTCGTACTGGCGCAATCCGCTGCCACTGAACCGGTTGAGGTTAACGGCGATTTCCTTCGTCCGAGAATCGAAATCGCCGGCGGCCTTCTTGATCGCTTTGGCGGCGGCGGCAACTTCGCCGAACGCGCCTTTCGAACCACCGGTTGCGAGAAAGCCGTTGAGATTCGTCAACACCGAATCGAATTTATCAGCCGCCTTGTCGAGTTTCGCCGACAGCGAGGCGAGATCCGTGACGATCGTCTTGATATCATCCGGCTTGGCGGCAAGCGCCCCGGAGAAGGTTTCGACGTTCTTTATGGAGGCCGTAAGGGAGGCAGAATTTTCGTCCAACAAATGGTTGGCCCTAGCGAAAAAGTCAGAAGCTTGGTTGGCGATCCGCTGCGCGGCCGCAACAAGATCCTGGTACTCCGAGCTTTCGGCGACAATAACCCCCGGCTGTCGCGGGCTAGTGGGGAGCGGCGGCGCATCAGGGGCGCCGCCCGTCAATGCAACCGACGCAACCCCGGTAAAGCCGGTATATTCGAGCCGCGCCTTGGTGTCGGTGCGCACCGGCACCTTCGCATCGACGTTAATTAGCGCGTCGACGCGGGAAGGGTCTTGCGGCAAGTCGATCTTGGTGACCGCGCCGACCCGTACGCCGTTAAACAAAACCAAGCCGCCCTCGGAGAGGCCGGAAACAGACCCGGTAAAGATGATTTTGTAGGTCTTGCGGCCGCCCGGCTTTTCAGCCCCCGAAAACCAAAGCACAAAGGCGAAGGCCGCGACAATAACCGCCAAGGTGAAAACGCCGATCAAGGCATAATTGGCACGGGTTTCCATTTGACCTCGTTTGCTTTTTCCAGTCTTCGAATGCCGCTTTACGATTGGCCAGGCAAGCCGGCCGCTTCATTCTCCGCCGTCATGGGACGCGCGCCGGAGCGCCCGGCGCGGGCGGAATCGGCGCGACGCGCCCTTTTGCCGTGAAAATAGGCGCGCAGCCAAGGATGTTGCGAGGCGAGCATCGCCGAAATTGGCCCCTCGGCGATCACTTTTCCGTCGGCCAAGGCGGCGATCCGGTCGCAGATCGAATAAAGACTGTCGAGGTCATGGGTCACCATGAAAACGGTAAGCCCAAGCGTGCGCTGCAAGGTGGCGATCAACCCGTCGAATTCTGCCGCGCCGATCGGATCGAGACCGGACGTCGGCTCGTCAAGAAACACCAATTCCGGATCGAGCGCCAGAGCCCTGGCCAAGGCGGCCCGCTTGGTCATGCCGCCGGAT
>JBOHJU010000336.1:0-2737 GCA_050728755.1 Methylocella sp. | reverse complement strand
TATTGACGGGTAATCTCGATTGCCGACATGCTGCCCGCTCCGCGAATCAACGATGGGCTGCATCGAGTCACATTTGCGGCGGTTTGGGAATCCCCCCAGGAGTCAGGTTCTCGGGCGGTTGGTATGACGTCCCGGAGGGTAACGGTGAAACCTACACCTTGTTGCGCCTCATTTTGTTGCCAGGTAAGGTAACATGGCTGCACCGGAACAGCCACGGCAGCGGAGAGCGGCCAAATTACTGCTTCCTGTCGAATTGCTGTTTCAAGTGATTCTAATCTAGGAGGAGGCGCCGTTCTCTCATTTCGAATGATTGTAATAACCATTCTGGTCTTGCGTATTATTAAACGACGAGTTAGGTAGCCGCTTTCCGGCTCATCCTTTGGCTTCATGGTTGGTATCTTGATGATCGTCTGTTCGTGCAATGTCCTTACCGACTCTGAAATAAGAGCGACCTTGGCCAGAGGGGCATGCCCGCGCACGCCATTCGCGGTCTACAATTCTCTCGGCTGCGGACTAAATTGCGGGCGTTGCATCGCCACCGTCCGGGCAATCATCAATGAGGCCAACGCCGGGCCGGCGGCCGGCGGCTCGTCCCGCGCGGCTTGCGAGACGGATGCTAGCATTCTGTGCCCGTGCCCGGGGTAGGCAATTCATCTTCGCGCCTCGGGACCGAGCCACCTCTCCCTTTCCCATGCAGCCGCGTGCGCTCTTTCCGGGCGCGTTTATCCATCTATATAGCTGTATGACGGCGTTGCCTCGCGGCCCCCGTCACGGCTTCGGCCTGCATAAGCGTGACGCGTTAAGGAGCTTGGAACATTGAGGGGCGACGAAAGAGTCCTCGACTATCTCAATCGCGGCCTGCGCAGCGAGCTGACATCCGTCAATCAGTATTGGCTCCATTATCGTATTTTCGATAACTGGGGTTATAAAGATCTGGCGAAGAAATGGCGCGAAGAGTCGATCGAGGAAATGCACCATGCCGATCGCTTTACGGCCCGAATTCTATATCTGCAGGGGTTCCCTAACCTCCAAGTCCTTGACCCATTGCGGATCGGACAAACGGTGGAAGAAATTCTTCGCTGCGATCTCGCCACCGAGACCGCGGCGCGCGCGCTCTACACTGAAGCCGCTGAATATTGCATTTCCGCCCACGACCGCGTCTCCAAGGAGCTCTATGACGAGCTGCTCATTGATGAAGAAAAGCACATCGATTTTTTGGAAACGCAATTGGAGCTCATCAAACAACTCGGGGTCCACCTCTATAGCCAAAAACATATTGGCGGGCTCGAAGACAGCAAATAGAGAATTTTCAGTCGGTCGCCAGGATAGTCCGCGTGGCTCGGCGGAAACCGCGCAGCTGGCGCACCGGCGGCGCCCTCTAACCCCGGCGCTCATGCCCCGCTGCCGGCATTTCTTATATTACACGCCCGCGCGGTGCGGGTGTTTGGCTGGAGCATCGAGGTCCGCGCGGGAACACAGGGCTGCCATCGTTGCGCTCCTTGCCGTGGCGGCGGATCGGCTCTCCGTCTCGTTCGAATATCCCATGCGCCCCGCGGCAGGAATAAATCAGGCGAGCTTGTCCGGCCATCGGCAGAGATCGGAGATTAAGCAGCGTTGACATTCCGGGCGGCGGGCCTTGCAGACATACCTGCCATGCAGGACCAGCCAATGGTGCGCATGGGGCTTGAACGCATCGGGAATGATTTTCTCAAGCCCGCGTTCGACCTCAAGCGGCGCCTTGCCGGCGGCCAGCGGAATGCGGTTGGAGACGCGGAAAATATGCGTGTCGACGGCAATCGTCGGCGCGCCGAACGCAATGTTCATGACGACATTCGCGGTCTTGCGGCCCACTCCGGGGAGCGTTTCGAGCGCCGCACGGCTCTCCGGCACCTCGCCGCCGAAATTCTCGACGAGCCGCCTCGACAAGGCAATCACGTTTTTTGCCTTGGTGCGGTAAAGTCCAATCGTCTTGAT
Organism: Methylocella sp.; assembly: GCA_050728755.1. Classification (GTDB taxonomy): domain Bacteria; phylum Pseudomonadota; class Alphaproteobacteria; order Rhizobiales; family Beijerinckiaceae; genus Methylocapsa. The sequence continues at coordinate 763 of JBOHJU010000336.1, read as the reverse complement.
CATGTCCTGCAGCTTTTCCTCGCCGAGCGCCACCATGTTGGCTGGGCTGCCGGCGACGGCGAAAAGCGCGCGCGTCGCCTTGTTGACGCTGCGGTCGGTCGCTTGCGCCGAAAGAACGGCCGCGACGAGCAGGGTAAAGGGGTTCACATAGTCGAGTTCGCCTTTTGGGTGCGGATCGGCGGCTTCGAAGCGGCGGAAGATCTCGGCCACCGTTGCCGGGTCCGGCGGCATTTGCCCCGCGCCTTGCGATCTTATGGCGCGCCCGGGGATTTCTTTTTGTGGCGCATTCCGCTTCGTGCTCGGCGCGGAAGTCGCGCTGCCCAAAATTTTGGCCGCCGGATTTTTAATTGCCGTGTTTCTTTTGCGCACCTGCGCGTTATAAAATCCACCCACCACTGAGCGCAAGGCTATGGCCTGGTCTTCGTGTCGCGCCGCAAGGCCGCGGAGATCGCGGCATTTCCCGGCCCCGCGGGCAACGTGGATTCGCCACGGATTTTTCTTGGGCCCTGGCCGAGGCCCGCAGTTTTCTTGCTCCTCTCGTGGGCTGCTCCGTGCCGGGAAAAGATCTTTGATCGGCCGGAATGCCGATGGGCGCGGTAGTCGGGTTGCAAGCTTGCGCCAACCCCTCTCATTTCAAACGGCGGCGCGCATCCTCTCGAATCCCGCGGCGAGATCCGCCTTCAGATCCTCGATGTCTTCGAGGCCGACGGAAAAGCGCAAGGCGGGACCTGGCGGATTCCACGCCGTCGCGCTGCGATAACTC
>JBOHJU010000335.1:0-2748 GCA_050728755.1 Methylocella sp. | reverse complement strand
GGATCGTTCTTCGTCTCGGCGGCATGGAACCTTGTATTTTCGAGCACGAGGACCTCGCCGTTGCCCATCGCATCGACCGCGCTCTTCGCGACCTCGCCCGCGCAATCGGAAGCAAACGCGATATAGCGCCCGAGCTGGCGTTCAATCTCCACCGCGACGGGTTTCAGCGAGTTCTTTGGCTCCGGGCCGTTCATCGGGCGGCCGAGATGCGACAAGAGGATAACCTTGCCGTTTTTTTCCGAAATCTCGCGAATATTCACAAGGATCCGGTCGATGCGGGTCGCATCGGTGATCTTTCCGTTTTCCATCGGGACATTGAGGTCGGCGCGAACGAGCACTCTTTTGCCGGCAACGTCCACGTCGTCGAGCGTCCGGAACGCGGACATGGGCGCTGTTCTCGTCATATGAGCTTTCCCATGGCGGCGGCGACATCGATCATGCGGTTCGAAAAGCCCCATTCGTTGTCGTACCAGGACATGATTCTCACGAACGTTCCGCCCATGACCCTTGTCTGATCCATATGAAAAATCGATGAATGCGGATCGTGATTGAAATCGGCGGACACGTTCGGGCTTTCGGTGAAGGTGAGAATGCCTTTCAATTGCTGCTTTGCGGCGCGCTTGACCGTGTCCTTGATCTCGTCGGCTGTCGTCTTGCGTTTGGCGACGAATTTGAAATCGACGGCGGACACATTGGGGGTTGGCACGCGGATCGCCGCGCCGTCGAGCTTGCCGTTGAGCTCGGGCAGGACGAGGCCGATGGCCCGCGCCGCGCCGGTCGTGGTCGGGATCATCGACAGCGCCGCCGCGCGGCCCCGGTAAAGATCCTTATGCATGATATCGAGCACTGGCTGATCGTTGGTATAGGAGTGGATCGTCGTCATGAACCCTGTCTCGATGCCGATCGCGTCGTTTAGGATCTTGGCCACTGGGGCGAGGCAGTTGGTGGTGCAGGACGCGTTGGAGACGATCAGATGATCTTTGGTCAGCATGGCGTGATTGACCCCAAAGACCACCGTCAGATCGGCATGGTCCGCCCCCGCCGAGACGAGCACGCGCTTGGCGCCCGCCTTCAAATGCGCGGAGGCTTTCTCCTTTGAGGCGAAAAACCCGGTGCATTCGAGCGCGATGTCGACGGCAAGCTCCCTATGCGGCAATTCGCGCGGATCGCGGATCGCGGTCACCTTGACCGGTCCCTGACCGAAATCGATTGAATCGCCCGCGACCTTGATTTCGCCGGGAAACCGGCCATGCACGGAATCAAAGCGCAGCAAATGGGCGTTGGTCTCGACCGGAGCGAGATCGTTGATGGCGACAAGCTGAATGTCTGTGCGCTTTGATTCGACGATCGCGCGAAGGATATTGCGGCCGATGCGGCCAAAACCGTTGATCGCGACTCGAATCGCCATTGTTTCTCCTTTGTCCGGCGGGGGGCCGGCCGAAGTCGCGCAGTCCCGCACACGTTGATTATCTTAACACGCGTCAACTGTTGCAACGCCGCATCACAGCCTCGGCGACCGCTTCCGGCGTAATGTTGAAATAATTGTAAACATCCTTGTAGGGCGCGCTGGCGCCAAAACCGGTCATGCCGATGAAAATCCCATCGTCGCCGATGACCGCGTCCCAGCCTAGTCGGACCGCCGCTTCGACCCCGACGCGGACTGGCGCATCGCCAATGATCTTTTGGCGCTGATCGCGGTCCAGAGCCAAGAAAAGTTCCATGCAAGGCACCGAAACGACCCGCGCGGAAATTTGCCGCGCGGCCAAAATGCGCCGCGCCTCGAAGGCGAGCGAGACTTCAGAACCGGACGCGAAGATCGAAACCTTGGCAGGTCCGCCTTCCGCGGGAGCCAGTTCATAGGCCCCCGCCGCGGAAAGATTTTCAGGCGTGAAATCGTGGCGAACGGAGGGAAGGTTTTGCCGGGTCAGCGCGAGAATCGAGGGCGAGGTTTTCGCTTGCAGCGCGAGCTGCCAGCATTCGAGCGTCTCGGTCCGGTCGGCGGGCCGGAAAACAAGCAGGTTGGGAATGGCGCGCAACGCGGCCAGATGCTCGACCGGCTGATGCGTCGGACCATCTTGGCCAAGCCCGATCGAATCATGCGTGAAAACCTCGATCGCGCGAATTCCACTCAAGGCGGAAAGGCGCAGCGCCGGCCGGCAGTAATCGCTGAAGGTCAGGAACGAAGCTCCCGACGGAATAAAACCGCCGTGCAAAGCGATGCCGTTGACCGCCGCCGCCATACCGTGCTCGCGGATGCCCCAATGGATATAGCGCCCGGCGTAGGACGAAGGCGCGATTTCCGGCGTCGCCGCGACCTTGGTATTGTTCGACGGGGTGAGATCGGCCGAGCCGGTGAGGAGTTCGGGAACGGCTTTCGCCAGAACTTCAAGCGTGGCCTGGGACGCCTTCCGAGTGGCGATGGGCGAAGTATCCTCGCCGAGCTTGCGCTTGTAGGCAATCACCGTCTCGCCGAACGAGGCCGGTAGATCGCCGCGCAAACGGCGCTCGAATTCCGCGCGCTTGCCCGCAGGCAAAGCGTTCAGGGCCGCGTTCCAGGCACTTCGGCGCGCGCCTCCGCGTTTGCCGGCATTGCGCCAGGCGGTGAGAATAGGATCTGGAATTACAAACGGCTCGTAAGGCCAGTTGAGGTTGCGGCGCGCGCCGGCAATCTCCTCTGGACCTTGCGGATCGCTATGCGCCTTCGAGGTGCCCGCGTGGGTAGGCAAGCCAAAGCCGATGGTCGTCTTG
>JBOHJU010000334.1:0-2759 GCA_050728755.1 Methylocella sp. | reverse complement strand
TACTGAAGCTGGGTTGCAGTTCCTTCCAGGTATTGGGACCTATACCGCGGCGGCGATCGCGGCGATCGCTTTCGGGCGCCGCGCGGCCGCCGTCGACGGCAATGCCGAGCGGGTGCTTGCGCGGCTCTTTGCGATCGAGACGCCGCTGCCGGCGGCAAGGTCCGAAATTAAGGCCAAGGCGCAAGAAATGGTGCCAATTGAACGGCCCGGCGATTTCGCGCAAGCCGTGATGGACCTTGGCGCCACGATCTGCGCGCCAAAGCGCCCCGCTTGCGGCATTTGTCCTTTGTTAAAATTTTGCCGCGGCCATGCCTCGGGCTCCCCCGAAAACCTGCCGCGCAGGGTGCCACGGCGGGAGAGGCCGCTGCGCCAGGGGGCGGCATTTTTCGTGCGCCGCCGGGACGGCGCGGTTCTCGTCCGGACGCGGCCGGACGCGGGGCTTCTCGGCGGCATGACAGAAATACCCGGAACCGATTGGGAAACAAATTTCAATGCGGCCTCGGCGGCAAGCCTGGCGCCGCTCAAAGCTTCCTACCGGAAGCTCGATCGCGAGGTTACGCATGCCTTCACCCATTTCGCCTTGCGGCTCGACATTTATGTGGCGGAAGTTCCAACCAAGCGGCGGGTGCCCGCGGGCTACCGTTTCGTGCCGGATTGCGGCCTCGACAGGCAAGCTTTTCCCAGCGTCATGCGCAAAATCATCGAAGCCGTACGCAAAGATGCCGTGCTCGAACATGCTGTGACGAAAATATTGTGACGATCCCGTTCCCGCCGGGGGGTGGCGATGTGGGCCGCGCGGACGCGGTTCTCCCCAGGGTGATGGTGAAAGATCTCATTCTTCGCCCACGCGCTTCGAGGCGGCGTAGCCGCCATCTCGAAATGCGTGGGCTCGGGACGAATTCGCCATTTGGGGTTCCTCATCCTTCAAGACGCAGACTTCGCCTGCTATCTCCAGTCTCCCGCTTCCATTGCGTCCGCTTCGCGAACCCCTGCGCTCGCAATGGAGAACCTCGGACTTCCTTCCGCTCAGGAAAAGGGCGAGGCTTTTGGCACGTGCTCATGCTTGTTTCTTCCTCATCTAGCGGATACCCGGCCCGCTCGCGCGGGCCAGGATCTTTGTGATGTCACGGGGTAATGGGTATGACCTTTCTCGTGACGGATAGATTATCCTCGCCCCGGTTTGTCATTGGACATGCAGGAGAGGACCGAAGTTGTCCGGGAAGTTTGAGGTGTTCAGGACTTGAATTCCGGCCTGATGATTGCTTGTGAACGGAGTTACTACGTTGGGTGGGCAGCCGGCCGCGTTAGCTTCGGCTACGCTGTTGAACCAAATTCCGACGTGGTAGAGTTGCACAGGCGCGGTCTTCACGCCTGTCGTTGAGTCATCCGGGAAACTCGGAACCGATGGAACGGCGCCCGGGGAAACGATGAAGGTCCCGGTGCTGAAGCGTCCGATAATGTCGGTGACGCCGTGACCGTCGTCGTCGGTCAAGATATCTCCGTCATACCAGGCCAAACCGAACGGTTTGTTGGGAACCTGAATGATAAAGATGACGAAGTCGCTGTTGGGCGGCATGTTAAAAAGTTCGACATGCATTTTTTCGAACGGCCCGCTCGGGGGAAAGGCCGCGATCGTAGCGTGCCCGAAGGCATTCTTCGACAGGTTGGTACACGCCTTTGCCCCACTCGAGACGACAAGATTGAAGGAGAAGTTGTCATTGTTGTCGATGGCAAAGCTTGGTGTCGCTGAAAGTGCGACCATCGAAGCGAATGCTAAACCTAAAGTTGTATTTCGCATGATTGTATCCTCTGACTGAAAAAACGCCGGCGACACGGCCGACTTTATCTTTAGGGCAGCCGATGTCCCTTGTGGCGCCTTCGCACCCCCTGATCAGGGGTGTCGCTTGCCGGACAGCGGCGGGTAAACTTTGTGGCATGAGCGGTCCGGCCGCGCCATGACACGCGCGTGCTATTTCTGGCGCGGACCGGGCGAGGCTGCTTCTTTCGAGGAGGGAGAGATGAGCGCTTCGAGTTCCAATTCCGCATCGGAACAGCGGGCGATTGCTTCCATTCGCCGCCTCTGCTGCCTTGGCCTTGGCAGCCAGATCGCCGTGCCCGCTCTGCTTGGCGAATTGCACGCGGTCATTCCGTCCTACAGCAATCAATTCTTCTGGGCCGGGCCGAACCAAGAGCTTGCCAATATGTACGACGAAGGTGACGTAATCCTGCCGGTCATGCCTCTCTATTTGAGCGAATTCCATAACAAACGCGAGCGGGATGCGGTGTTCACTTTCGCCGAGACGATGCGGCGAAGCAGAAACAGCGAGGCGTTCCACTATCGGGAAAGCACGCTGAAGGTGGATGAGCGCGCCTTCAAGAAGCACGACTACTACAATTTGGTTGTGCGGCCGACCGGTATCGATGATGTGCTACAGCTTAAGGTATCCGAGCGCAGCCGCAGTTTGGGGTTGCTTCACCTCACGCGGCAAATAGGCGAGCCTGCGTTCACGGCCCGCGACCGGCGCGTCTTGGAACGGATCGCGCCGTTCGCCGCGCATGCATTTGGCGCTGGCTGCAATGACCAACGGCTGGCTGAGAGCGACGATCATGGCCTGGTTATCGCAACGCCTGCCGGAAAGATAAAGTACCTCAGCCCGCAAGCTGGCCGGTTAATTGTAATGGCCCAGCATCCGGTGCTTTTGTCCGCTGCCTGCCTTCCCGGGCCCGGCGCGGAGTTGCCAACGGAGGTCGTGCGGTTG
>JBOHJU010000333.1:0-2766 GCA_050728755.1 Methylocella sp. | reverse complement strand
GTACTGGAGTTTGCGCCAATGCACTCGTTGCACTCCATGGAAGCGCCTCGGTTCGAAGACCTTCCAAGATCGGAATATGGCGATCTAGTGTGCCCAGATCGTGCCGGCGTTATACGTGCCGGCGTTATAAAAGCCGAGGGCGAAGGTCGAGGGGAACAAAGGCACTTGGATTTCACGACAGAAGCCCAAATTTTTGCTATCCGAGGCGATTTGGCAAACCGGCACAATAGCCAACCCCGCGCTGTCCGGTAAACTTTTTAAAAACGGCCTACCGGTCACGTCCCGGCCCGCCATATTAGGCTGACCATCAAGGGCCGCGCAGTTCCGCGAAACCTCACCGCGGGCGCGGCCATAAGCCAAGGAGTGAGCAATGTCCCCTTTGCCTTTCGACCAGCGCGATGGGTTCATCTGGATGAACGGCAATCTGGCCGCCTGGAAGGAAGCAAAGCTCCATGTGCTTTCCCACGGTCTGCATTATGCCTCTTGCGTTTTCGAGGGCGAGCGCGCCTACGGCGGCTGTATTTTCAAATCGGCCGAACATTCGGAGCGGTTCAAAACCTCGGCGGAGCTGCTCGATTTCGAGATACCATATTCCGTGGTGGAACTGGACAGGGCGAAGCAACTCGTCGTCGACAAAAACAATCTTGCAAACTGTTACGTCCGCCCGGTTGCCTGGCGTGGCAGCGAAAGGATGGCAGTCGCGGCGCCGGACTCGACGATCAACGTCGCCATTGCCGTCTGGGACTGGCCGAGCATGTTCGACATCGAGCAAAAAATGCAAGGCATCCGGCTTGACATCGCCGATTACCGGAGGCCCGATCCGATGACCGCGCCTGCCCGCGCGAAGGCCGCCGGGCTCTATATGATCTGCACCATCTCTAAACATCGCGCCGAGCGGCGCGGCTATGCCGACGCGATGATGCTCGATTGGCAGGGCCGGGTCGCCGAATGCACCGGCGCCAATATCTTCTTTGCCGCGAAGGGCGTCATCCACACGCCGATCGCCGATTGCTTTCTCGATGGGATCACGCGGCGCACCGTGATCGAGCTTGCCAAGCGGCGCGGCATTGAAGTGATCGAGCGCCGCATCATGCCGGAAGAGTTAACCGGCTTTGAGGAATGTTTCGTCTCCGGCACCGGCGCCGAGGTCACCCCGGTTTCCGAGGCCGGCCCCTACAAATTCACGCCGGGCGCGATTTCCCGCCTAATGATCGATGATTATTCCGCCGAGGTGCGGCCAAAGCAAAAGGCGGCGTGAGGCGGGATAGATTAACGCGAAAGCGTCACCTTTCGGGGCCGGCCGCACTCTCGTGCCAGCGGCCGAGGAGATAAGACGACAAGGCGGATAGCGCCGCGAAAATCGCGATGCCGGTCGCCGAGATCAAGGCGAGCGCCGCGAACATGCGCGGGATATTCAACCGGTAGCCAGCTTCTGCGATGCGGAATGCGAGGCCAGCCCCTTTGCCGGCGTTGCCCGCGGCGAGTTCGGCGACGATCGCGCCGATCAGCGCCAGGCCGCCGCCGATCCGCAAGCCCCCGAGAAAATAAGGCAAGGCGGCGGGCAGCCGCAAAAGCAGCAGCGTTTGCCATCGGCTGGCGCGATAAAGCTTGAAGAGATCGGCGAGATTGCGATCGACCGATGCGAGCCCGAGCGCGGTATTCGACAAAATCGGAAAAAAGGCGACGAGAAATGCGCAGACGAGCACCGCCGCCGGCGCTTCAAGATAGATCAAAAGCAAGGGCGCGATGGCAACGATCGGCGTCACCTGCAGCACGATCGCAAAGGGCAAAAAAGAGCGCTCTACCCATTTCCACTGGGTGAACAAAATAGCGAGGCCAACCCCTCCGGCGACGGCCGCCGCGAGCGCGCCAAATGTGGTTTTCAGGGTCACGAGCAAGGCGGGGAACAGCGTCGCCCGGTCGGTGAAAAGCGTTTCAAGCACGAGCGAGGGCGAAGGCAAAATATAGGTTGGCACATTCCGCAGCCGAACATAGGCCTCCCAGGCCGCGAGCACGGCCGCAAAGACCAAGATCGGCGGCCCATAACGCATCGCCCATCGCGGCTTGTCCCAGATTGCGCCGGAAGATTTCATGTCTAACCCTCGCCGGTCGCGAATTGCATCGCGCCTTGCAAGGCCCCCGAGACTTGCGCGCAAGTGTGCGCATAGGCCGTGCTCGTGCGGAAATTTTCTCCGCGCGGCATCGGCGTGTCGATGCGAATTTCTTCGACGACGCGGCCTGGCCGCGGGGCCATCACCGCGATCCGGGTCGAAAGATAGACGCTCTCGAAAACCGAGTGGGTAACGAAGACGATTGTCGTCCCGAGCTCGCCCTGCAAAGCCAATAAATCGTCGTTGAGCTTGAACCGCGTCATCTCGTCGAGCGCCGCGAAAGGCTCGTCCATCAACAGAACCAAAGGGCGCAGGACGAGCGCGCGCGCGATGGAGGCGCGCATGCGCATCCCGCCCGAAAGCTCGCGCGGAAAAGCCGTGCCGGAAGAGGCAAGCCCAACGAGTGCCAAGGCCTTGTTCACCGCGGGACTTGCTTTGCTCCGCGCGACCCCGCGCAATCGCAGCGGCAAGAAAACATTGTCGAAGACGCTTGCCCAAGGCATCAAGGTTGGGTCCTGAAACACAAAGCCGATTTTTCCGCGATCAAGCGAAAAACCTCGGGCGAGCATACCGGATGAGATGCTATCGAGACCGGCGATGAGCCGCAGTATCGTCGATTTGCCGCAGCCGGATGGGCCGAGCAGAGTCAGAAACT
>JBOHJU010000332.1:0-2799 GCA_050728755.1 Methylocella sp. | reverse complement strand
GAGCCGTTCTTGCGCCCGATCAGGCCGTTCAACTCCGGTCCGACGAAGTTCTTGGCGCCTTCGCCGATCTGGTGGCACACCTTGCACTTTTGATTGAAGATTTTTTCGCCAGCGGCGGCATCACCTGCCAGTGCCCCCGCGACGGAACCGGCCCAAACGGCCATGGCGACAAGGCAGACATATTTATGCTTCATATCCGGTTTCCTTCCCTTTGAGTGCGAGGGGCATTCGATAAAGGTCCCGCCCTAGGCGCGCAAAGATGACGAGACGGACGATCCTCTTTTTGGCCCGCGCGGCAAAACATGTATCCTGAAACGATGGCAAATGACAACCCGGACTTGGCGGGAACCCTCCCGCCTCGCCGCGGCTCAAAGCTTTGGAGCATCAGGCGCGCGCGCGCCAGTTGCCGCCGCACCCTCCGCCGCTACGGCGCCCGAGCGGCACTTTATCTAGCGCTGAATCTAGCGCTGGCCGTCCTTTTCAATTGTGAAGCTGGAGCCGCCGACAAACTCCGTCTTGGGGTGCAAAAAACCGGAACATTCGCCTGGGAACTTGCGATCATCCGTGAGCGTGGCCTCGACAGGAAAGCTGGTCTCGACATCGAAGTTACCGAGCTCGCCTCGCCCGAGGCCGCGAAGATCGCTTTGATGGGTGGGACGGCCGACATGATCCTCGGCGATTGGCTGTGGGTCGCGCGGCAAAGAAATCTAGGCCGCCTTTTTGTCTTCGCGCCCTATTCGACTGCGCTCGGAGCGGTCATGGTTCCGGCGGCCTCGCCCATCGCGGATCTCGCCGGCTTGAAAGGCAAAAAAATCGCGGTCGCGGGCGGTCCCCTGGACAAGAGCTGGCTATTGCTCCAGGCGCTCGCGCGCGAGTCGAATCTGGACATCGCGTCGCGGGCAAGCATTATTTATGGCGCGCCGGCTCTGCTTTATCAGAAGGCCGCAAATGGCGAGGCCGATGCCACCTTGAACTATTGGAATTTCTGCGTGGCGCTCGAAGCGCGCGGGTTCCGGCGGCTCATCGGCATGGACGAGGTGGAACGGCGGCTTGGCGCCAAGGGGCCGGTCGCCATGATCGGCTACATTTTCGGCGAAGCGTTCGCGCGAACCCATGCGGCCGCCCTTTCGCGGTTTCTCAAGATCGCGGCCGAAGCCAGGGATATTCTCGCCCATTCCGGCGCGGATTGGAAGAAGATCGCACAGCGGATCGGAATCGCCGGGGAAGCAGAACTCTCCCTTTACCGGCAAACCTATATAGATGGCATCCCGCGCCGTCCGGCCGCCGAGGAAGCGGCCGATGCGCGCGCGCTGTATCGCATCCTCGCTAAAATCGGAGGCCCAAACCTTGTGGGCAACGCAAAAGAACTCGACGCGGGAACTTTCTATCAAAGCGCTGAAGTGGTGCCAAAGGAGCAGTAATGGCCTGCTTGTCAGACTGGCGCCGCTGTTCTTGCTGCTCCTTGTGTGGCAATTGGGTTCGCGTATCGCCTCGACCGGCACGCTGCCCGCGCCGCTTGCGGTAATGTCGGTTATTGGCGCCGAGATGTGGTCGGGCGCACTTTTCGTCAACCTTGCGATCACGCTAGCCCGTGTCGCGGCGTCTTTCATGCTGGCGATGGTTTTGGGAACGGCGCTCGGCGTCGCCATGGGCCGCAACAAGTCGATCGACCGTCTTTGCGATCCCCTGCTTATCGTGCTCTTGAACCTGCCGGCGCTTGTCGTCATCGTGCTCGCCTATATCTGGGTTGGACTGAACGAGGCTGCGGCGATCTCGGCCGTGGTTGTAAATAAATTGCCGAATACGGCGGTGACTTTGCGCGAAGGCACCCGCGCGCTTGACGAAAGCCTCGACGAGATGGCGCGCGTGTTCAACCTGCCGCTTGGCGCGAAGGTCAGGCATGTTTTCTTGCCGCAACTCGCGCCCTATTTTGCAGCGGCAATGCGCTCCGGTCTCTCGCTGGTTTGGAAGATCGTCCTCGTTGCCGAATTGCTCGGCCGCTCGAACGGCATCGGTTTCGAGATCGGTATCGCGTTTCAACTCTTCGACGTGACCCGGCTCTTGGCCTACGCGCTTCCGTTTGTCGGACTCATGCTGGCGATTGAAACGCTCGTTGTGCAACCGGTCGAGCGGCATGTCTCGCGCTGGCGGCCCCCGCATGGAGCTTAAAGTTTCCATTGCGCGGAAGGCGCTGCGGACCGCTGCGGGGCAAACGCGCGTGGTCCTGCATGACGTGGCCTTCGACTTGCGGCAAGGGGAAATCTGCGCCGTGCTGGGGCCGTCCGGCTGCGGTAAGACAACGCTTTTGCGGATTATCTCGGGGCTTGATTCCGATTTCGAAGGCCGGGTCGTCTTGCCTTCGCCGCACAGGATCGGCATGGTTTTTCAGGAGCCCCGGCTGTTGCCATGGCGCAGCGTCGCGCAGAACCTGCGTCTCGTTGGATCGTCAAGCGAAAACGATCTCGCTGAGATCGCGGCCGCGCTGGGCCTTTCGAAGCATCTCGATCATTTTCCGGGCGAATTGTCGCTCGGTCTCGCCCGGCGCGTCGCTATCGCCCGCGCGTTCGCGGTCAAGCCCGATCTTCTTCTCCTCGACGAGCCATTCGTCTCGCTCGACACCGCCCTCGCGGCGCAGCTGCGCGAAGAACTGCTTGCGCTCGTCGTGAAGCGCAAGGCGACGACCCTCATCGTCACCCATGACGTCGAGGAGGCGATCTCGCTTGCAGGCCGGATCGTCGTTTTGTCAGCGGCGCCGGGACGCCTCATTGCCGACCGGACCATCGACGCGCCGCGCGGCGC
>JBOHJU010000331.1:0-2808 GCA_050728755.1 Methylocella sp. | reverse complement strand
ATCTGGATGTGGCCGAACGCCCGCATTTCGGTAATGGGCGGCGAACAGGCCGCCAATGTTCTGGCGCAAGTGCGCCGCGACAATTTTGAAGCGGCCGGAAGAGCTTGGACGGCCAGAGAAGAAGAAGCCTATAAGGCTCCGGTCCGCGAACGGTTCGAACGCCAGGCGCATCCCTATTATGCGAGCGCGCGGCTTTGGGATGACGGCATCATCGATCCGGCCGAAACCCGAATGGTGCTCGGCCTGTCGATCTCCGCGGCGCTCAATGCGCCAATAGAGGCGACCCACTTCGGCGTTTTCCGGATGTGAGGCTTTCGCCCGGGCCGGAACTATTAACGCCGCTCGTCAACTTATTACTTTGGCGGCTGGGGAGTGGCTCGGCCTTGGTTAGCTTGTCCACCTTGTACGCCAGGTTTGCCCTCCACCCCGGGCGCGCCCGCGGCATTTGGAGAACCTGGCGGGCCAGGGTTTTCCTTTTGAATGGCGGTGCTGGGTTTGACATTTGTCCCGGACGCGGGACCCGATGTGTTCCCAGGCTCCTGGGCAAGGGCTGCCCCGGCCAGGAGCAGCAATAGGAATGCGAGAAGCTGCGGGAATGCGCGAATGGCCATGAAAGTTCCTCCTTATTGTGAAGCCTTTATAACGAGGACTCAGGAAATTGGTTCCCCAGGCGCCCAACTATGGCTCCTAGGCTCGCGCCCGACGACAGACGAGGTTTATGGCGTTCGATAGGTACCACTGACTCGGCAGTTTGCGGCTTAGCCTTCGGGTAGCTCGCAAACCGGGACCGTCGGCTTGCGCCACGACCGGTGCATTGCGTCGGGCCTTGCCTTCTCTGCCGGCACAATTGATTGCCGCTCAGGCGTGGCCGTCTATCTTCAAATAAGTGTGACCGGTCGGAACGATCTCGCATGACGAGAATTTCTGCCGCGAGCTTCCGACAGTGGCGGCTGCAACGTTGCCTAATCCCCTAGCAGCGGTGCCGCGATGGACGAGGACGAGCAGCGGGAAAACTGTGTCAGAACCGAGGTGCAGTGCAGTGCAGCTTTCCAAGGATCGCGATCGCACGGCGGAAACTGGCCGATCGAGGGCAGAGCGTTCCCGGCGAGAAGTAAAGCTTCTGGTGAGATCAGTCCGCTCCGGACGGCCGCAAGGACGGTCAATCGACGGGCGGTAACCTCGCCAGCGACCCGAGGATCGACCGCGAAGCCCCGTAGGGCTTCGGCGTAACACACCAGACAAACACCAACGATGGAGGCTGACAATGCCTACTAGCAAACACGACACGTCGAATCGGGGCTTTGCCTCGATGGACGAAGATAAGCAGCGCGAAATCGCTCGCAAAGGCGGTGAAAGCGTGCCGGATGAAAAGCGCAGTTTTTCGAAAGACCATGTGCTCGCGTCGCAGGCCGGCCGTAAGGGCGGCCAGAGCGTTCCCGCCGAGAAGCGCAGCTTTTCCAAGGACCACGAGTTGGCGGCGGAAGCAGGCCATAAGGGCGGTCAAGCCTCGGGCGGCAATTTCGCTAACGATCCGGAACGTGCGTCCGAAGCGGGCCGCAAAGGAGGGCATTCCCTGGGGCAGGATTTTCGCCGAGGATCATGAACGCGCCAGCGAAGCCGGCCGCAAAGGCGGTGAAGCTTCGCACCACAAGCGGTGACGAGATAAGCGACCACACCGGCCAAGAGCCGTGCTTTCGGCCGGCGTGTTCCAAGCGTGTTCCGACTCAAGCCAATAAGTCACGAGGAAAAGAACCATGGGTTTCTTCTCTAAAGACATCGAAACAATGGATGACCTGTTCGTCCATACTCTCGGCGATATTTACTTTGCCGAGCAACAGATCTTGCAGGCTTTGCCGACAATGGTCAAAAAGGCCGCAAATCCTCAGCTGAGGTCGGCTTTCGAACATCATCTGGCCGAAACACGAAACCATTTACGCCGGGTCGAACAGGTCTTCGAGATGCATGGCGTCGAGCGTAAATCCGTCAGTTCTCCAGCCATCAAAGGCATCCTTAAGGACGCCGACGAGGTAGAAGTACAGGACAGACAAGTACTGGACGCGGCCATGATCGCCGCCGCGCAGGCGGTCGAGCATTACGAAATCGCCCGCTACGGCGCGCTCATCGCCTGGGCTAAAGAACTCGGGCGCAACGATTGCGCGAGTGTCCTGCACGAGACTCTCGAGGAGGAAAAGGCGGCTGACGAAAAGCTGACGGAAATCGCGGAATCAGAAGTCAATGTTCAAGCCTCGGTGTGAGCAAGCTGCGCGGACGTCCAGCGGGGCGTTCGCGCAGCCGTGCCGTTCAATGGATTAACCTCTACGGTGCTTGACGTTGAAGCGGCTGAAAGGTTTGGACGGCTGAAGCAAGAAGAATCCTATAAAGCCCAGGTCAGCGAGCGGTTCGAACGCCAGGCAGATCGCTATTGTGCTAGCGGGGTCCTGGAACGGCGCCATCTTCGATCCGGCCGAAACCCATATGGTGCTCGCCCTCTCGATTTCCGCCGCCCTCAATGCGCCGGTTGAGGCGACCCAATTTGGCGAGTTCCGGATGTAGAGGTTTGGGACCTTTAGTCAGCTCCGCCCACGGCTACAGCAGCAGACGGCGCCTTGGGTGGTTGGCGAGCGTGCCGCGTGGCCTCGCCCCGCTCTTTGAAACAACCGAAGTGACAAAGGTTGCGGCGCGGCTATATTTTCGGGCGGCGGCATTTGCCGCTTGCGGGAGGGGTTTATGGTGTCCCGAGTCCAGGCTTTCCTGCGGGATGAAGGCAACCGCGCACTGCTGGCATGGATCGGCGGCGGCCTCGCGGCC
>JBOHJU010000330.1:0-2811 GCA_050728755.1 Methylocella sp. | reverse complement strand
TCTTTTGCGCCCTGACATAATAGGCGTCGTAGTAGCCCGCCGAAAGCACGTAAGTGCCAATCATGATCCGCCGTCTGACCTCCTTGCCAAAGCCCGCCGCCCGCGTTTTTTCATACATGTCGACGATGTCTTTGCCGGGGACTCGGAGCCCGTAACGCACGCCGTCGTAGCGGGCGAGATTTGACGAGGCCTCGGCCGGCGCCACGATATAATAAGCAGGCAAGGCATAGCGCGTGTGCGGCAGCGAGATGTCGGCAATTTTTGCGCCCGCCGCTTTGATCCATTCGACGCCTTGCGCCCAGAGCTTTTCGATTTCGGCGGGCATGCCGTCGCGGCGGTATTCCTTCGGGATTCCGATCGTCATTCCCTTGACGCCGCGTTCCACCGCAGCCTCGAAATCCGGCACCGGAACATCGGCGGATGTCGTGTCCTTCGGGTCATGGCCCGCCATCGAGCGCAGCAGGATTGCCGCGTCGCGCACGGTGCGCGCAATCGGCCCGGCCTGATCGAGCGAGGACGCGAAGGCGACGATGCCGAAGCGCGAGCAACGCCCATAGGTCGGCTTGATGCCAACGGTTCCGGTAAACGCCGCGGGCTGGCGGATCGAGCCGCCGGTGTCGGTCGCCGTCGCACCGGAACAAAGCCGCGCGGCGACGGCCGCCGCCGAGCCTCCCGACGAGCCGCCGGGCACCAGGGGAGTATTCGAGCCCTTCCGCCGCCAGGGCGAGATCACCGGGCCGAAATAAGAGGTCTCGTTCGACGAGCCCATCGCGAATTCGTCGAGATTGAGCTTGCCGAGCATCACCGCGCCGTCGCGCCAGAGATTGGCGGTGACGGTCGATTCATATGGCGGCACGAATCCTTCGAGGATATGGCTGCCCGCCGTGGTCTGCACGCCCTCGGTGCAATAGAGATCCTTGATGCCGAGCGGAATCCCTTCGAGCGGGAGAGCTTCGCCCTTGGCGATCCGCGCGTCGGAGTCACGGGCCATCGCCAGCGCCTTCTCCGGCGTCTCGATAACGAAAGCATTTAGCGCCCGCGCTTTTTCGATTTCGCCGATATGTGCGCGCACGAGCTCGACGGCGGAGAACTGCTTTTGGCTCAGGCCGTCCCTCGCGCGGGCAATCGTCAGCTCGGTGAGGCCGGTCATTTTTCCGCTCACTCCACCACCTTGGGGACGACGAAAAAATGATCGTCGGAGGCAGGCGCGTTGGCGACGATTTTTTCGGGAATAGAGCCGTCCGTCACGGCGTCAGTGCGCCTTTTCATCGGCATCGGGATCACCGAGGTCATCGGCTCGACGCCTTCG
This sequence comes from Methylocella sp., assembly GCA_050728755.1. Classification (GTDB taxonomy): domain Bacteria; phylum Pseudomonadota; class Alphaproteobacteria; order Rhizobiales; family Beijerinckiaceae; genus Methylocapsa. The sequence continues at coordinate 1,502 of JBOHJU010000330.1, read as the reverse complement.
ACATCGACGCTTCTCAATTCCTCGACGAAGGCGAGGATGGCGTTGAGCTTGCTCTGAAGATGCGGCACCTCGTGCTCGCTGACCTTGATTCGCGCGAGATGTGCAATGCGCCGCACGGTCGCAGCATCGACGAACATAAGGTCTCTTTTAAGGCTAGGGCTGAAACGAGCTGGCTATAACACCGGGACCTTGGCGCAGGCAATGCGCAACGGCGCCTCAAAATGGGTGCCGATCCTATTTTTGGAAGGCGCGGCGCGGTACAAAGCCGGGATTTGGCGCAAGCGGAAATATGGGTTTGGATTTCGTTTTGGCTGTATATTTTTTGGATTCTTTCGCGCCAGCGCGCGTCATATCCCGGCGCTGGCCCGCGCCAGCCGCCCATCCAGCGTCACAAGCTCAGCTCGCAGATGGCGTGCCAGCCAAAGATAACTCGCGTCGTAGGCGCTAAGGCCAGATTGTTGCGCCAGCTCGACCACGCCTCGAAGGTCCACATTGTGTTGCGCGATTTCAAGGCGCTTGAATAAACGGGAAGCGGCAAGCAGCAATTCCCGTTGCTCAGGATGACGCGCGAGCTTCTTGACGCACACGCTAGCGATTTCGAATGGCAAGAGCGCCGGGGCCGCGAGTGCGGCGCCCCGCAGGCGGGCGGCCGCTTCGCCGGCTTCCGGCTCGCCAAACATCAGCGCGGCAATCGCCGAGGCGTCGACGACCTTAACGGGCATCCCGGTCTGTGCGGGTCATAGCGGTGGACTCGGATGGTGTGCGCAGCCCGAGCCGCTGGACCTCCGCGAGGAGATCGTCCGGGCTCAGCTGCTCTTCGAACCGCACTGAGGCTTCCAGGATGGCCAATAGCTCGCCCTGGAGAGAACGGTGATGACGGCTCGCCCGCTCGCGCAGCCTTCTCACAATCTCATCGGGAGCATTTTTGATGGATAGATTGACTGGCAAGGTGGCAGCTCCGATTCAGCTCCAAATTGGCGCCAATATGCCTCCAAAATCTATTGGATTGCAAGTGTTAGCTCCAAAGCTGGGCCGTTTTGCGGGTTGTTTGTAACTTTTGCCGCGATACCTAACTTGGGCTAGACATCGTGCCGACTTCTGTCACTCGCGCAAGCCAGAGCGTTAGGTACAGGGGGACCGGCAAAACGCGCCTAACTTCGCCGCCCTCGTGCTTCGAGACGGAAGCTTCACTCCCTCTTATTCAGCCGGGCGCAATGGCTTTGCCCGGAGGGCGCGTCAAAGTGTTGCCGCCTAGCCCAGTGGCGTCTCCCCCGTGTCGCCGTCGCTCCTTCCAGAGCCTGGCGTGGCCTTGCGCGGCGGCGAAGAGGCAAACGGTGGGCCAATAGTGCGGCGCTCGCTTTCGCGGCCCACCAAATGCTTCGTTCGAGTTTGGGGCTTATGCGACACGCGCACAGTCGGTTATTCATGCTCCGCATCGTCTGACACGCTGCCTACACCGATGACCCCATCTATTTCGGCTAACCTGGCGATCAGGTGTGAAT